>NZ_JBNGOT010000038.1:0-544 GCF_050589705.1 Sunxiuqinia rutila | reverse complement strand
ACCCGATTGAAAAATGCCGGTCTGCTGGCCTACAACTGGGAAGAGTCAACCCAGGGGCCACCCCGGAAATACTACGAACTGACCGATACCGGGAAAGAGTTTGTTCACGAGCTGGGCAACTCGTGGAACGAGCTGGTAGAAGCGGTAGGAACTATCAAGGCAAGCAAATCGTAAGGTGAAGGAAAAACCAAAGCACAAACGCAAAAAACAGACAAGAGATGAAAAAGACATTTACAATCAATATTAGCGGCAGCGTTTTTCACATTGACGAGGATGCTTACCAGAAGCTGCAAAACTACCTGCAGATGCTGAATGCCCACTTTGGCACAGACGAAGAAGGACGTGAGATTTTGCAGGACATTGAAACGCGCATTGCCGAGCTGTTCAGCGAAAGGATGGAAAAGGATGCCAAGAATGTGATCCTGGAATCGTGGGTGGATGACGTGATTGCCCGGATGGGAAAACCCGAGGATTTTATGGAAGGCGAAGTGGAAGAGGAAGAGCCGGCCAGTGCGGCAGGAACTACCAGTGAGCGCAGCCAGGC
>NZ_JBNGOT010000037.1:0-583 GCF_050589705.1 Sunxiuqinia rutila | reverse complement strand
TTGGTGAACTGTCGGTATGCTTTTTTCCTGTTTTCGTTTTGCAGGTAACACAGTCCGATGTACCACTGGGCCTGCTCAATAAAGAGGTTGTCCCGGTCTTTTATTACGCTGTGGTAGGACGTGAGTGCCTGGTCTGTTCTTTTGGTTTCCTGGTAGGCCATCCCGGAGTAAAAGTTACTAACGGGGTTGTTGGGGTCTATTTCCAGTACTTCGCTGAACAGGTTAATTGCTTCCTGGTATTTGCTTTCGTTGAACTGATGCAGTGCTTTGGTAAGCTTGGTGTCTATCAGCGCATCGCCCGACCGGAAAATACCGCTTGTTTCATAGGGGCTGTAAAACTGGCTGTACAGTTCGGCGTTGCTTGATGGGCTGTTTTTGCTAACCAGCCCGGCAATGCTGAAAATCAGGATTAGTGACGCTGCTACGGTCGCTACGGCTATTCTTGAAGTGCTGAATCGGGCGGCGAACGAACGTTTTTGCTTCTCTTGGCGGTTAATTTCCTTGCTGATGGTTCCCAGCTTGGCTCGCAGGTCCATGATTTCGTTTTCCTGAATGGCTGCGTCAATGTCATTGATCAGCCTGA
>NZ_JBNGOT010000036.1:0-1281 GCF_050589705.1 Sunxiuqinia rutila | reverse complement strand
TGGAGTTGCTACATTTGAACGGACAGTAGGTTAAGATATGATTGTTATGAAAATTGTATCTTAGAATTATGAGTAGAGAAAGAAGAATATTTACCCGAGAGTTTAAGCTTAATGCAGTTGAGTTAAGTTACTCAAGAGAAAGCATTGTAGAGCTCGCGCATGAACTTAAAATACGTCCTGCATTACTTTACAGATGGAGGAGTGAATTTGCCAGTTCTCAAGGAGCAAGTTTTCCCGGCAATGGTAACCCTAAAATGACGGATGAAGAAAAAGAAATAGCCCGATTGAAAAAAGAACTTGCCGATATGCAGATGGAAAGAGATATCCTAAAAAAGGCAGTAGGCATCTTTTCCAAGAGCGATGGAAAATATACCGGTTTATAGCCGACAACAACTCCATGTTTCCCATTGAAATGATGTGTAAAGTATTAGGAGTAAGCAGAAGTGGATTTTATTCCTGGCTAAAAAGAAAGCCTTCAAAACGGGCACTTGAAAACGAAGAATTAATGGATCAGATACGAGAGATATATAAAAGGAGCAAAGAAACTTACGGCAGTCCACGCATCAGCGAGGAACTAAGGAAAGATTATGTTCATGTGTCACGGCACCGTGTCGCAAGGCTGATGAAAAAAGCGAATATCCACAGCAAAACAAAGAGGCGCTTTAAATGTACCACCGAATCGAAGCATCAATTTCCAGTTGCCCCCAACCTGTTAAATCGGGAATTTAAAGTGTATGAGTTAGGTAAAGTCTGGGTGTCTGACATTACGTACATACGCACCTCAGAGAGCTGGTTATACTTGACTGTTATTATCGATTTGTGCGACCGGAAAGTAATTGGATGGTCAACAAGCAGTACACTTAAAACCATTGACACAGTTGTTCCTGCATGGAAAATGGCAGTTGCGAACCGTCCGGTAACTGATGATCTCATCTTTCATTCTGACAGGGGGATACAATACGCCTGTACAGAGTTTAAAGAACTGCTGGCATCAAATCCATTTGTAAAACAAAGCATGAGCAGAAAAGGAGACTGTTGGGACAATGCTGTTGCTGAAAGCTTTTTCAAGACCTTAAAAACAGAATGGATCTACAGAAACAAGTATACCACAAAAAGGCAAGCGAGAGTTTCTGTTTTTGAATATATAGAAACCTGGTACAATACTCAGAGAACCCATTCTGCTTTGAATTATTTGTCACCAGCGGAATTTGCTGAATTAATAAATAAACAAAAATTGGCAGCATAGCTTAACTCAATGTCCACTTTTTTGTTGCAAGTTCA
>NZ_JBNGOT010000035.1:0-1358 GCF_050589705.1 Sunxiuqinia rutila | reverse complement strand
TAACGGTCACTTGTAAGTTGTCGTTGCGGATTTCGGAGCTCGTTCCTGTCCGGCAGGACGGAACGATGTTGCGAGAATCCAGCGTACGACATACCACGAACCCCGCAATGCAATTTACAATTTGTTAGCAAGCGTAATTTATTCATTTACAGTAAATATCAATTCATCTTTAATAGGTTCCTTTAGATTCTTCCCATAAACTTTAATTGAAACTGGAAAATCATTTCCGATACAATTTCTTCCAACAATAAGTCTAATCGGAACATTAAATACATCTTGAGGGATTTTATGTTTTATATCTCCTATATGCTCACTAATTATGTAAGTGTCATCTGTTTCATCTACTTTCGGATAGTGAGATTTTTCCCATGAAGGCATGATTGAAGCATAGTTAATTCTTTCAATTGGACTTCTATGGTCTGGTTTATTATAAACAGAATCTGCAATAAGAAAACAATCATTTCTTTTTATTATTATTTCAATGGAAGCATCCTCAATATATTCCTCGCCATTGTTAATAATTGTAATATTGATTTTATGAGATTTTTCTTCAAATAGGTAGTACATATCATCGGCTTGATATGTTTCCTTTACATTCTCAAGATTCTCCCTAAGTGTTGAAATACTTCTATTTTCGTATGGAGTCCCAGTTAGCATGTTTAAGCCTTGAGTAATAGCAAACATGCCAATCATATCATCTGTATGTTTTAATTTTTCTTCTTTTTCTTTGATAATTCTTTTAATTTTTTTTGCTGCTTTATCTGAAGGATAATCAATTTTTGAAAGTGCCTTGAGAATTAATCTTTTATTCTTGCTTTCTGAAAAATATAGACTAAGACTACCCGTAAAATAACCTAATGTAAGTTTTTGGGATATGAAAAAATCAATATCTGCTCTTGTTACTCTTGTTTGATGAGAGCCTTTTCTAATGAATGAGTCTCCTTTTTTTAAACTTCCAAAGTCTTTTTTGAGCATATATGGTGGATTCAAACAGTCTTTTATTTGAAATATTCCAAGAGTTTTAGTTTCAAATTTGTATGGGAAATATTTGAAATTTATTTCTGGTTCAATATTTTCTATAATTAATTGTTGATAAATTGCTTCGTCTATGAAATCTTCATTTACGCCAATAATGTCTCTATTGCCATTTGATTTATGATTTACGCCAATAATAATATACCTTTCTTCTTTTGTGTTAGCATTTGCCATTGAAAGGAAATCTTTTAATAAGTTCTCGAATTTATTCCGTTTATATTGAATTGCTTTAAAATCTAAGGCAGTATTTTCGTTCTCAAATTGTATTATATCATCAATTAACTTCATTTTATTCTAGGATGTTTATTATGCTTGCTAACGGT
>NZ_JBNGOT010000034.1:0-1991 GCF_050589705.1 Sunxiuqinia rutila | reverse complement strand
CGTAGAGTAGAGCCTGACAGCCAACTCAATAATTATTGCACATAAATGTACAATTTTAAGTTGGGTGTCAGTACCCCCTGCATCAAACCGTACGTGAACTATTCGCTCATACGGCTTACCGATAGAGTTCTTCCTGTAGCTTTCGCATGGAACTTCAAGCTCGCATATTTTTCGATATCCAATAAGTGTTTATACTTTACCAGGTTGTCGAAAGGACGCTGGCGTAGCGTTTTATGGGCTTTTCGTCCTTTGCTTTTCAGCCATTTATATAGTTTGTAATCCAAATGCCATTTGATCTGGCTTACCGTGTCCCAAATGTGTGTTACCCTGGTGATGCTAAAGTAATTTAACCACCCAATCAAAATCTCGTTCAGCTTGTATACCATGGGTTCAATTTTCCAATGTCTCCGTTTTCCCAAACAATCACTGATATTTGCATAAAGCTTTGACCGTGATTTGATGCTTGGACGGATATTGGTATACCGTTTGGCGTTCCACTTAAATTTCGATTGTACCATGCGGAACTCAAACCCCAGAAAGCAAAAACTACTCTTGCTGATATGTAGCAATCTGGTCTTCTGCTGGTTGATTTGAAGTCCCATACGGGTTAAGGTGCTGTTCATGCGCCGAAGTATCTTCTGCGGGTAGCGGTTCGTTTTCATTAACACGAAATCATCTGCATACCTCACGATACGGATATCTTCTTTGGCATATGCACCATCAGGGGCATCAATTAACTGATCAAACACATTCAGGTAAATGTTGGCCAGCAATGGGGAGATCACCCCTCCCTGCGGAGTGCCAATCCTGCTCTTTTCCAGTTGCCCGTCCGGTTGTTGTACCGGGCTGCGCAACCATTGCCGAATCAGTTTAAGGATACTTTTGTCGGCGAGCCGGTCCGATACCAACTTCATCAGTTTATCGTGCGGTATCGTGTCGAAGTACTTCGACAAATCCGCATCGTAAATAAACTGGTAGCCCGCAAACAGGTTTTCCTTAATTTTTCGGATGGCATCATGGGCACTCTTTCTCGGGCGAAAGCCGTAGGAGGTTTCAATAAAATCGGCCTCATACAAAGGTTCGATCATCATTTTCACTGCCATTTGGACTACCCTGTCCCGAATAGTGGGAATACCCAATGGCCGTTTCTCTTTGCTTCCCGCTTTATCAATCATGACCCGGCGGATAGCTTGAGGACGGTAGGTTTTGTTTAAAAGATCGTTTCGGATATCTGTCAGAAACTGGGTTACTCCAGCTTTTTCTATCATTCCGAAGGTTAGCTTGTCAACTCCACCCCCATGGTATTCCTGCTTGCCCGTTTTTACACGTCGCCAGGATTCTTGTAATACATGTGGTTGACAAATTTTGTCGTACAAACTGTAAGCCTTAAAGCTTTTCTCTTGCTTGGCTCGCAGGTATAGCTTTCGCTGGAAGACACGAACTTTCTCATCGGTCGTAACCGATGGCATAACTTTTAGATTTTTGTCAATATTAAGCAGTTGTTTCTCCATAAAAGCATCTCTAAAGTAAAGCCCCTTCCCTAAAAGTAAAGTTGTGTTGTCTTTACAGTCAACGGTACTATGGGCTTCTCCGACTTCTCCTGAAACCACATCCGGACTTCGTTATACTTATACCGGCGTGTTTAAGCTTGCCATGCTTTGTTACAGGAGACCTCCCGTGTTCATATTTTCTCCGTGCATTACCACGCCATCCCTATGACTCCGGTAGACCTTATTGCTTCTCATGACTGTTAATCCACAATAAGTGACAGGGTTCGTGACACGTCAACATCCTCCCCAGCCTACGATTTACACTTTTCGAAGCTACTACGGGTTCACGCCTGAAGCATTACGGCTTGGTAACTCAATCCAAAGAACTCCTGAGTAAGCCTCACGACTTAAACAGTCTTTTGCATTACTGCCCGAACAGTCAATTCGGCAGATGGGAATTGAACCCATTGAAGAAAATACGCCTCACGGCGTACTAACGGT
>NZ_JBNGOT010000033.1:0-2007 GCF_050589705.1 Sunxiuqinia rutila | reverse complement strand
AAAACCCTCGTAGGCCAGGCTTTTCACCTGGCGGTGAAGTTGGGCAAATTAAATTCTGTAAGTTGTATGTCTTCGTACTTGATTAGCTTATCGGAAGGCTTGCAAGTACCATCTTTTCTCCTCCTTTTTGGCCAAGGAGGAGTGGCACCGGTTTACCGGTGACGAGGTGGTTTGCTTATACTCGCTAGTATATGGGCCCAGTTCTTTTTCTCATCGTGAAGATGGAAACAGAATCTCTTCAACTACCTGATTAAGTCTGTACAGCTTATTTCAGAACTCGCGCCAAGCCTGCTTTGCAGGCTTTTCCCCTCTCTTTAAAACCTTAGATTTGCGAAGATATCTTTTGATGGACTAGAAAGGATTAATTTTGAGTATAAACCAAAATATTAAAAAGAAAGGGACCCAGTTAGTAAACTATTCTTTTCGACAAGCAATACTTATCTCTCTATTTAGACTCGCTGGTTCTCTTGAAATAAAGACCTGTATAAGATATTAGCCTTATGCCATTAAGGTTCTTAGGATTATTTCAAGTTCCCTTCCTTCTTTTTGATATTAGTAAAATCAAAGTTATGAAGAAGATTTTTATTGGAGTAGATGTGAGCAAGTTAAAGTTGGATTTTTGCAATTATCAGGATGGTGTTTTTGACAAAGAAGTGATAGTTACGAACCACAGCCAGGCCATCAAGAGGCACTTAAATGACATCTTATCTGACATCGGTAAAGACAGCCTTTTGATTTGTGCAGAGTATACAGGTAAGTATATTTATCCTCTAACTTGTGTTTGTGATGAACTTGGAATAGATCTTTGGATTGAGAATCCGGTACAGATCAAATACAGATCGGGGATGCAAAGAGGGAAAAATGACAAACTGGATGCTCGCAAAATCGCCATTTATGCCTGTAGGTTTGAAGATCAGGCTCATCTGTTTTCAATGCCAGAGAAGTCGATCCAGTCTTTAAAACAATTGGTAAGAGAGCGGGATATGCTTGTTTGCGACAGGGCCAAATACAAAGGACAGCTAACTGACCAAAGAGACTTTATGGATCAGTTGCTCTTTAAAAGAAAACAAAAACGTTTGTTACAACTGATTGCTAACCTAAACAAGGTTATTCTACAGCTGGAAGAAGAAATACAATCGATCGTTGACAATGACCCGACTTTATCAAAGCAGCATCATTTGCTTTGTTCAATTGACGGCGTTGGGGAAATAACATCATTAAAAATGATTATCGAAACAAACGCTTTCCAAGATTTTAAAGATCCACGGAAATTTTGTTGCCATGCCGGAGTTGCCCCATTCTCGTATACTTCTGGAAGCAGTGTTCGATCCAAAAGAAAAGTATCGCACAGAGCAGATAAGAGCATAAAATCTCTGTTACATATGGCTGCCCTTTCTGCCAGTAAAACCAGCGGAGAGTTAGGACAGTATTACTGCCGAAAAGTAGCCGAAGGCAAGAATAAAATTACTGTATTGAATGCGATCAGAGCAAAATTGGTATTACGAATGTTTGCTGTAATAAAAAATGAAAAAGAGTACCTACAAAATTACATTAATCCTTTGGCTGTTTCATAAGAATAGAGAGGGGAAGAGTCGTTTTAATCCGCTAGGATTGAAAACGACTCCGGGGAGAGTTTGATTAAAACAAAATCGGTTCCCCAATCACTGTTTACTAAATGATTCTCCTGGGGGGTTTCTTCCTTGGCTCTTTGCCCCATGCGCTCTACTCTTTTCCATCAAGCAACCTAGTCCTTTTGGCTTGAGTCGAACAGCAAGGGTTCGTTGCTAAATTCATATGCTTGCTTGTCTGAAAAGTTGTCGGTTTGTAATGACTTCGGTGAATCTCAGCTACTCCTTTCTCCTCCTGGCCAGGAGGAGTACTTTCGCCCAACGCGAAAGGGAGGTGGTTGTTGGGTTATTTAATTCGTTTTTCGGTAATGTTCATTAAACTGTGTCAATTGTATTTTTTGCTATTAGAGTTTTAGTTTGCATCGTTCTCCAAATTTGA
>NZ_JBNGOT010000032.1:0-2449 GCF_050589705.1 Sunxiuqinia rutila | reverse complement strand
AACTTTTCTTTTACCATATCATGTAAATTTTAAAACATTCATTTTTGTTTACATGACACAGTTTATTGAACACTCTCTCTTTCAGTGATGGAAGCGGGAATGATTATTCAAGGAATAGAACTTGCGTTTCATCGAGCTTGGAACAAGAATAAAATCAGCTGATTTATGATAAAGCTTAATGCATTTCCTAATGAATATCAACGATCGGTTTATGAGAACACCAGGCATTTCAGGCTATTGTTCTATGCGCTGTTAATAGGGCTTATTGTAGGACTTGTTGGTTCCATTTTTAGAATTACACTTAGCTATATTGAAGGTTTCAGGCTTACCTTATTTGAACATGCAGGCAACGCGGGATTTATAAGTTGGCTATGGCCTGTTTTGTTTGCAATTACTGGAATAAGTATTGCCTTATTTCTGGTTCGGAAATTTGCACCTGAAGCAGCAGGAAGTGGCGTTCAGGAAATAGAGGGGGCCTTAGACGGGATACGTCCCATGCGTTGGAAAAGAGTAATACCAATAAAATTTATTGCTTCGTTATTTTCCTTGGGCAGTGGCTTGTTGTTGGGGCGCGAAGGGCCGACGGTTCAGTTGGGTGCCAATATTGGTAAAATGGTTAAAGACACCTTAGGGCAATCAGATATTGAAAATAACCCATTGGTTTCTGCTGGTGCTGCAGCAGGGCTTGCCAGTGCTTTTAATGCACCTTTTGCGGGTATTATTTTTGTTATTGAAGAAATGCACGGCCATTTTAAGTTTAATTTCTATTCAGCAGCGGCGATTATGATTGGAGCGGGAACAGCCGATTTTATTGTTCACGTCTTGGTTGAATCTAAGCCCATTATACAAATGATGGTTTTTCCTAGTCCGGACCTCTTTGGATTATGGCTATTTATAATTCTGGGTTTATTATGTAGTGTTATCGGCTACCTCTATAATAAGCTTCTTATTTTATCGTTGGATTTTTTTCAATTCGCCCTTAAAATGCCAGTAATTTATACCGGAGTTTTTGTAGGATTAGTCATCGCCTTAATCGGTATCTTTTCCGCCGACATGATCGGTGGCGGCTACGAAACAATTACCAAAGTCCTCGATAATTCATTTCCTTTATCTTTCCTGTTGTTTCTATTTGTTGCAAGAATGTTATTATCCTTTTTCAGCTATAGTTCCGGAGTACCCGGAGGCATTTTTTTACCCGTGCTTACACTTGGCGTTATTTTAGGAGTCGTGTTCGGAATAATCATGCAAAACTATTTTCCCAATTTAATTGCTCATCCGGGTGTTTTTGCGATTGCCGGTATGGCAGGCATTTTTGCAGCAACTGTCAGAGCACCCCTTACAGGATTAGTGCTGGCTGTTGAAATGACGTCAAACTATGAATTGATTTTACCATTAATAATTGCTACAGTTACCGCCTCTGTATTTACAACCCTTTTTGGAAATAAGCCAATTTACACAACCCTTTTAGAGCGTACATTGGTAAAGAGCAAGCAGGAAGAACAAGTAGAATAAAACCCGGCAGGAAATAACCAGAAGTGATTTAAGTGGCAGGCAGGGCAAGCATTGAGCCACTGGTTAGACGAAGTCGGGTGTTCCGGTCAGCTGGCCATAAGTTTTCAACCAAAGGTTAAAGCACAATTCGAAACTGCACCAGCAGTGGGATTTTTGCATTTCCTGTTTATTCGTTTGTCCTCTGTTTCTCAACCTTCGTCTTCTGCCTATTTACTACTGCCTTTCTGCCTGATTCTTACCCCATCCTGCGTAAGGTTTATTGGCTTCCTCCTTTAACCTTTTCAAGCCTCTGCGTTCTTAGCGGTGAAAAATTGATGTTCAGATACTCAGATATCTGGTTGTGCGTGAGTTCGTGCGTTCGTGACCTCGTGCCTTCGTGCCTTCGTGCCTTCGTGCTTGATTCTTACCCATCCGTCCCGGTTACCGGGACACCTTCCCTTCGAGAAGAGAAGGAAATCCAACCACCCGCGCATGGTTCAATGAGAATAAGTTTTATTGGCTTCCTCCTTTAACCTTTCTCCTTGATTCTTTAACCTTTCAATTAATAATTGATTGTCAGATTCTCGGATGTTCAGATACTCAGACTAAGCGTGAGTTCACACGTTCGTGACCTCGTACCTTCTTCTTCTGCCTGTCTCCTCTGCTCCCTTTTTGGTAACCCGACTACAGTTCCCATTTTGGTGACTTGTTGCCTGTTTTTGCCGACTGCAGTTTGTTTGGAGGTAACTCAAGTCATGCGGGAACTGACTTCAGTCAGCTTGGAGGTGACTCTTCGCATCTTTTTACCGACTGTAGTCACCTTTTGGATGAATTGAGTCAGGTCAGAACCGACTGCAGTCACCCCGAAGGTAAGTCGAGTCGAGAGTGTTCAACTAACTGTGTCATGTAAACAAAAATGAATGTTTTAAAATTTACATGATATGGTAAAAGAAAAGTT
>NZ_JBNGOT010000031.1:0-4553 GCF_050589705.1 Sunxiuqinia rutila | reverse complement strand
ATTTTCGTTCTCAAATTGTATTATATCATCAATTAACTTCATTTTATTCTAGGATGTTTATTATGCTTGCTAACGGTAAATTGTATGTTACGTAGGGGATTTCGGAGAGCGTCACTGTCGATCGTTACGCTTTAACGTTATAAAAGCTACGATGCCCGAAAACCGCTAAAACCCCTATGGAATATACAAAATGTTAGCGGTTGTAATTTACCAAATTGCTTCCTCCAAAGTCTTAGTGTATTTTGTATATAAATCAATAAAAATTCTGTCAATCAATATTAATAAACTAAACCAAATGAAATAATTATTATTTGGATATTCTGAATCAAACAAAGTACTTAGTGTAGGTAAATTTTCTTGGTATGATAAAGTATTATGAGCACATCTATTTCTGTGGGCGTAGAGATTTTTATAAAATTCTTGCAAACTACTTTCAAAAAGATTTTTGTCGCTTTTAGCAAAATGATTTGGTTTTATTATTTCCTTTGCATTTTGACAGAAAAAAGAATAACTTTTTTCGTTCCAAATTGATAAATTTGTGTCTTTAAATTTCAATTTTACTTCATCCGTACTATAATTGCGAATTGCATTGTAATCTAGCACCTCAGACATCTGAAAACTGGGCTCATTTTTTCCAATAAGAGAAAATAATCTCTTAAATATTTTGTTTTTTGATTCATAAGTAGAGCATTCTCCGAGTTTATCATCATTTCCTAGTAAATTCCTTCTATAATCAAAATCATTGGTCGCCATTTCCCAACTTATGCATTTCATTTTCTGTTCTTGAAATCCAGTCATTTTAAGAAAAATAGATTGAAACACATATTCACTTAAAGGGAACGTTTCAATACCAGCACCTATTCCTGAGTTTGCTAAAATAACATCTTTCAATATTGTAGAAACTGGAGTTAATATGAATTCCTTATGTTTACTCATTACTTAAATATCGATTGTAAATTAAAACAGAACTATGAATTCTAGCTCTTAAGTACTTTAATGCAGCTGGAGAATTTTTATGGTTTTCAGTTCCTTTTAAAATCTCAATCTTACGATTGATTTTTTCTTTTAGCTCATCCTTTCTTGTGAAGTCAATATTTTTTTTCTTAAATACTGTAACATATATTAAACCGAACAGATACATATCTAAATCAATAATTGAATTGAAAGAACGACTTAATTCTAATGATTCTATTGATTGTTTTAATTTTGAATAGTCTGCTTCAAACTCTTTATTTGGAAAGATGCTGTTGAAATCAAAAAACGTATTTGAATTTATTTCTCCAACCACTGAATAAATAAATTCTTCATAGTATTTTTCCATTGCTCTACCATATCTTCTAGCTACTTCATTTGGCCTCTCTTCAATTCGATATTGCGATAGCAAGGATAAATATCGAACAAAATCAATTTTGGATTCACTGCTTGTGGTTTTTATTGACATTTCAGTGATGAAGTCAGGCTCAAAGAATTTTGCTAAATCATTATCTAAGTAATACAAAGAGGCTCGACTTTCTTGAGGCAATAGCGCTTCCCCTTGAATATTAATATTGCGAAATACTGAAGAATAATACTTTTGTTGATTTATTTCATTTTGTGTGTCAGGTACTAAGTATGAAAAACCTAAAAAGGTTTTCTTAAAAAAATCATCGTCAACATTGAAATCCACTTGTTTGTAATTACCCTCAATTATATTACTTAGAATCTGCTCTTTGGTTGAGCCTCTTTCTAATAATCGTTTGAAAGTCCATTGAATAACACTATCAAATTGAGCTAAATCTTCATCTTCTAAATCTATTCCATCGTTTTCATCTGCTAATCTTTTTATAGTGTCTTTAAAAGTAGTTGCATCTGGAAATAAACTAAGATATGCAAGAAAGACACTTGTTAATCTTTGTTGTCCATCTATTATTAAGTTTTGATTAGTCTCGCTATTTTTAAAAGCCCCAATAGTAATAGGAGGGACAAATTGTTTTAATTTTAGAGATTCAATTAAAGTTTTTACCTGTTTTCTATTCCAAACAAAGTGTCTCTGATAATCTGGTAGTATTATGTTTTTTTTTAGAATTAAATCTATCCAGTGTTTCAATGTATATTCTCCGTAATAAACTCTATTCTCCATTGATTTTATATTAGTAGATGTATTTTTGTTTTTATAACCGCTAACGGTTGGTGCAAGTGTAGTGCGGAGCTTTGAAACGGTAACTTGTCAGGTTGCACGGAGCCAAGCCGGCTTTTTGTTAAACATTATTTTTAGCACCGTCATCCGTCAAAGACGGATTGGCGGTGGTTGGAAAGCGCGAAAACGCTGGAACACCACGCCCGCCCGCATTACATTTGCACTTTGTTATGGGCTAGTTTTTTTGTCAATTATTTTCTTTATTTCAAGTTTTATATTTTCAAGCTTCTCAGGGATTTTTTGCAATTCATACATAGTTTTTGGCTCTTCATTTTCGAATGAAGGAGACATTCCATAATGCTTAAAAGAAAAATGAAAAGGATATGATGTTTTTCTTTTTGAGTTTAAAGATTCCTGAAATTTTATTGTTCCATTAAAGTCTAGGTTTTCCGTTTTTCGATTTTCATAAAATCGCGATGCTAAATCTATTATCAATGAAGTATTTTCTTTTGGATTCAGGACAGGAATGTCGATAGAATCGTCATATTTATTAAAACGTATTTCTTCTCCTTTATGATTTGCTAACTTTTGTTTCCACTCAAATTTTATATTGAAGGCTGGTTTCTCTCCTAAATTTTCTGCGACCAACAAAATTAAATCATATCTGCTTTTAAAATCTAATTTTAGTATTATTTGAGGTCTTCTTGCTAAAGATTGATTATAAAAAGATTCGTAAGCAATCCATCCAGAAATAATTGCGATTGTCAATGAGATTGTTGCGGTCAATGATTCCCACTCTTTATTTTGAAGGCTTAAAAAAGCCAAGTAGAATGAAATTAACAGTAATATGGCAAAAACATATTTAGCAAGTCTGTGTTTCATTTTATTTTTCAATTTACTATTACCAATTATCGTCAACTTTCTTGGTTGTAAAAGACGTTTTTATTTGAAAGTCTTTGTTCATTATATCGCTTCCTGGTTCGAAAAAATTCTTTTTTATTTTTCCTTTTTTATTTAATACCCACCATTCAAATGAGTGTTGTTCTCCTTGCTGAGATAATGCATCATCAGCATTTTGAGTAAATAGTATATTTCTAATTGTTACTCTATAACGGGCTTCCTTAAATTCAAATTTAATATTGGCAGAAACAAGATTTCGTGAAATGTAAAATGGGGTGGTCATGTATTTGTGACCATATTTTGCAAAGTCTAGTTGATAAGGTTTAAATTCACAATTTACATAGTCATCTCCAATATTAATTTTCTCATAATATCCAGAAGTTTCAATTGCTTCAACCAAGTTATTGAAATCAAGCTCAGTATTATTAATTGTTCTCCACAATATATTTTGATTTTCATCAAGTTCAAAATTATTTGAAAGTGTTTGACTGAATCCATAGTTAAAAAATAATAGACCTATGCTAACTAAAATTAATTTCTTCATTGTTATATTTTCAATTGGTTTAATATCGTTGTTGTAATTTAAAATTGCCCATAACGGTTAGTGTATGATTTCGTAAGGGATTGCGGACTTTAAACCTATCAAGTTACCATCCAAAATTGATGCGGGTTGTACCGCTCGAAAACCTCTGAAACCCTTATGAATTATACATATTGTTGTAGGGCGTTTTTATTCGCCAAATAACTGATTTATATAATCTTCCTTGCTCATTTTTAAGAATTCATCAATCATTATATTTTCAGGTCCTTCTTTTTTTAGCAGAGTCATTTCGGATTTACCTTTTTCTTCTTGTCCAAGTAAAATATATGATAAAGCTCTGTTAAGTCGATTTGCCGAAATCATATCAGCTTTGTCTGGATTTGCAATCCTGTCATTAAAAATCTCAATGCTTTTCTCATAGTATTTTTTAGCTTTTTCATTATCTCCTTGTCTATCGTACAACATACCGGCAAGAACCCAACCTTCGGCTAAATCAGGTTTCTTTTTAATCACCATTTCGCTTTCATAAACTGCTTTATCAAACTGTTTCCTAAACACATATATATTTATCTTGTTTGCATGTGGCAAATAGTAGGTTTCATCTAGTTCAATTGCCATATCATAAAGAATCAAAGCACTATCCTCTCCAAAAGTCTGCGCATATTCAACAGCTTTGTTATTCATCTCAATTGCTTTAGGATTATATTCAGGTTTCTTATCCTGTCCATTGCAAGATTGCAAAATCGAAATGAAAATTAAGAAGAAAATTATCAGATTTATCGTTTTAGTAATCTTAAATCTTTCAATCATTTTTTATTGTATTTAGTCAAATATTTGGTATCCGATTCGGCCAAATGCCCTACAACTTACTTATCTGTTTATATTTTTCAACTCTACCCACCATATATTGCTGGATATGTTCATGTTTTATGATTTTACAGTTCAAAGTCATTAAGCGGATTTTTTATGTTTTTTAAACTTTTCATACTTACATGA
>NZ_JBNGOT010000030.1:0-5566 GCF_050589705.1 Sunxiuqinia rutila | reverse complement strand
TAATCTTGAAGCGTACTCAACACTTAAATACGTTTAACATACCGGGAAAAAATGTAAATTAACCTAAAACCTTAAAATCACAATGAAAGTCTACGGGTAATTAGTACTGCTCGGCTACGCCCATTGCTGAACTTCCACCTGCAGCCTATCAACGTGATAGTCTCTCACGACCCTTAAAGGAAATCTCATCTTGAGGCAGGCTTCGTGCTTAGATGCTTTCAGCACTTATCCCTTCCACACATAGCTACCCTGCAATGCAGCTGGCGCCACAACAGGTACACTAGAGGTATGTCCACCGCGGTCCTCTCGTACTAGCGGCAGGCCCTCTCAAATTTCCAACGCCCACAACAGATAGGGACCGAACTGTCTCACGACGTTCTGAACCCAGCTCGCGTGCCACTTTAATGGGCGAACAGCCCAACCCTTGGGACCTTCTCCAGCCCCAGGATGTGACGAGCCGACATCGAGGTGCCAAACCGCTCCGTCGATATGAGCTCTTGGGAGCGATCAGCCTGTTATCCCCGGAGTACCTTTTATCCTTTGAGCGATGGCCCTTCCATACGGAACCACCGGATCACTATGCTCTACTTTCGTACCTGGTCGACTTGTCAGTCTCGCAGTCAAGCGCCCTTATACCATTATACTCTGCTGACGGTTACCAATCGTCATGAGGGCACCTTTAGAAGCCTCCGTTACTCTTTTGGAGGCGACCACCCCAGTCAAACTACCCACCACACACTGTCTCCCGTTTAACGGGATTAGGTTCCAAGTAAGCAAAGGGACGTATTTCAAGGATGACTCCACAAGCCCTGGCGAGCCCGCTTCATAGTCTCCGTCCTATCCTACACATCACTTACCCAGAATCAATGTGAAGTTGCAGTAAAGGTTCACGGGGTCTTTCCGTCCCGTTGCGGGTACTCGGCATCTTCACCGAGACTACAATTTCACCGAGCTCATGGCCGAGACAGTGCGCACATCGTTACACCATTCGTGCAGGTCGGAACTTACCCGACAAGGAATTTCGCTACCTTAGGACCGTTATAGTTACGGCCGCCGTTTACCGGGGCTTCGATTCAATGCTTCTCCGAAGATAACATCCCCTCTTAACCTTCCGGCACCGGGCAGGTGTCAGGCCATATACATCATCTTTCAATTTAGCATAGCCATGTGTTTTTGATAAACAGTCGCATGCGCCTTTTCACTGCGGCCCCACCGGAGTGGGGCGCCCCTTCTCCCGAAGTTACGGGGCGATTTTGCCTAGTTCCTTAGCCATGAATCACTCGAGCGCCTCAGGATTCTCTCCTTGACTACCTGTGTCGGTTTGCGGTACGGGCTTTTGATACCTGAAGCTTAGAGGTTTTTCTTGGAAGCGCTTAGGACCACTATCCGATTGCCCGAAGGCTCTCGGTACTGTCTGGTTTCAGCTCAACTCACGGATTTGCCTATGAGTCTCATAACCTACGCCATTTAACGTACTATTCCGTCAGTACGCGGGTCTTTCATTACTTCGTCACCCCATCGCAGTATCAAAAGGTATTGGAATATTAACCAATTGTCCATCGACTTCCCCCCTCGGGTACGCCTTAGGCCCCGACTAACCCTGATCCGATTAGCGTTGATCAGGAAACCTTAGTCTATCGGCGAGCAGGTTTCTCACCTGCTTTATCGTTACTTATGCCTACATTTGCTTTTCCAAACGCTCCAGCATAGCTCACGCTACACCTTCTACGCAAGATTGGAATGCTCCCCTACCATAAATCCATAGCTTCGGTGGTATATTTAATGCCCGATTATTATCCACGCCCGATCGCTCGACTAGTGAGCTGTTACGCACTCTTTAAATGAATGGCTGCTTCCAAGCCAACATCCTAGCTGTCTAAGCAATCAGACCTCGTTTGTTCAACTTAATATACACTTGGGGACCTTAGCTGATGGTCTGGGTTCTTTCCCTCTCGGACATGGACCTTAGCACCCATGCCCTCACTGCCGTGAAGCATCTTATAGCATTCGGAGTTTGTCTGGATTTGATAGGCGGTGAAGCCCTCGCATCCAATCAGTAGCTCTACCTCTATAAGACTCATACACGACGCTGCACCTAAATGCATTTCGGGGAGTACGAGCTATTTCCCAGTTTGATTGGCCTTTCACCCCTACCCACAGTTCATCCAAAAACTTTTCAACGTTTCCTGGTTCGGTCCTCCATTTTGTGTTACCAAAACTTCAACCTGACCATGGGTAGATCACCAAGGTTTCGCGTCTAGCGCTACTGACTAATTCGCCCTATTCAGACTCGCTTTCGCTTCGGCTCCGGGTCTTAAACCCTTAACCTTGCCAGTAACGACTAACTCGTAGGCTCATTATGCAAAAGGCACGCTGTCACTCCAATAAATTGAAGCTCCAACCGCTTGTAAGCGCACGGTTTCAGGTACTTTTTCACTCCCTTGTTCAGGGTGCTTTTCACCTTTCCCTCACGGTACTTGTTCACTATCGGTCTCTCAGTAGTATTTAGCCTTACCGGATGGTCCCGGCAGATTCAGACAGGATTTCTCGTGTCCCGCCCTACTCAGGATACCACTATCTTTAATACAATGTACGTGTACAGGATTATCACCTTCTTTGATGTGTCTTTCCAAACACTTCCACTTAATGTATTATCGAATGTCGTGGTCCTACAACCCCAACATTGCCGAAACAATATTGGTTTAGGCTGTTCCGCGTTCGCTCGCCACTACTTACGGAATCACTTTTGTTTTCTCTTCCTCCAGGTACTTAGATGTTTCAGTTCCCTGGGTTAGCTTCCGACATAATCGGATGGTCCGAAGACCAGGTTGTCCCATTCGGATATTTGCGGATCAATTCGTATTTGCCGATCCCCGCAACTTTTCGCAGCTTATCACGTCCTTCATCGCCTCTGAGAGCCTAGGCATCCCCCGTGCGCCCTTAATAACTTTCTCTTGATTCTTTTAAGGTTGAATGTAATTTACATTCTTGTTTTCCCAATATGTCAAAGAACTTTAAAGATAATCCCAGGTACTGAGTACATAAGTACTAAGTCCTGTTACAGACCTCTTAATGTTGATACATCCGGATTCGAACCGAATCTTTACACCTCCTGGCGTATCAGTGTTCCAATATGTTTTTTTGAACGTTTTGTCGTTTACGACTTTTCTTCTCTTATGTACGCTGCACATATGTACTTTGTACTTCTTTGTGGAGAATAAGGGAGTCGAACCCTTGACCTCTAGAATGCAAATCTAGCGCTCTAGCCAACTGAGCTAATCCCCCATGTTCTTAGACTTTCAGATTTTAGACTTTAGATCTCAGACTTAAAACATTCTCTTGTTCTTTGGTCTGATATCTTCTTTTCTGTTATCTTCTTGTCTGTCTTTGGCAGTAGTCCCGCCCAGACTTGAACTGGGGACCTCTACATTATCAGTGTAGCGCTCTAACCAGCTGAGCTACGGGACTGTCTTTTCTTTTAGCTTTTATAACTTCAAGCTACAAGCTTTAAAGCTGACAGCTTTCCGCGTTTTGCTCTTATATTTTTTAAAAAAGTAGGGATAAAGAAAAATGCTAATCATCCGATTAATGTCTATTCCAAGCTCCAGAAAGGAGGTGTTCCAGCCACACCTTCCGGTACGGCTACCTTGTTACGACTTAACCCCAGTCACTAGTTTTACCCTAGGCCGCTCCTTGCGGTCACAGACTTCAGGTACCCCCAGCTTCCATGGTTTGACGGGCGGTGTGTACAAGGCCCGGGAACGTATTCACCGCGCCATGGCTGATGCGCGATTACTAGCGAATCCAGCTTCACGAAGTCGGGTTGCAGACTTCGATCCGAACTGAGACCAGCTTTAGAGATTAGCATCCTGTCACCAGGTAGCTGCCCTTTGTACTGGCCATTGTAACACGTGTGTAGCCCTGGACATAAGGGCCGTGCTGATTTGACGTCATCCCCACCTTCCTCTCACCTTACGGTGGCAGTCCCGCTAGAGTCCCCAGCCTAACTGATGGTAACTAACGGTAAGGGTTGCGCTCGTTATGGGACTTAACCCGACACCTCACGGCACGAGCTGACGACAACCATGCAGCACCTTGCAAATCGTCCGAAGAAAAACATCTTTCGACGTCTGTCGCTCTGCATTTAAGCCCAGGTAAGGTTCCTCGCGTATCATCGAATTAAACCACATGTTCCTCCGCTTGTGCGGGCCCCCGTCAATTCCTTTGAGTTTCACTGTTGCCAACGTACTCCCCAGGTGGCTCACTTAAGACTTTCGCTTGGCCGCATACTGTGTATTGCATACAGCGAGTGAGCATCGTTTACGGCGTGGACTACCAGGGTATCTAATCCTGTTCGCTCCCCACGCTTTCGTACCTCAGTGTCAGTTACAGTTTAGTAAGCTGCCTTCGCAATCGGGGTTCTGTGTAATATCTAAGCATTTCACCGCTACACTACACATTCCGCCTACCTCAACTGTACTCAAGCCCTGCAGTATCAATGGCAGTTCTACCGTTAAGCGGCAGGATTTCACCACTGACTTACAGGGCCACCTACGTACCCTTTAAACCCAATAAATCCGGATAACGCTTGCATCCTCCGTATTACCGCGGCTGCTGGCACGGAGTTAGCCGATGCTTATTCCTGCACTACCGTCAAAACACTACACGTAGTGCCCATTCTTGGTGCAGAAAAGAAGTTTACAACCCATAGGGCCGTCTTCCTTCACGCGGGATGGCTGGTTCAGGCTTGCGCCCATTGACCAATATTCCTCACTGCTGCCTCCCGTAGGAGTCTGGTCCGTGTCTCAGTACCAGTGTGGGGGATCATCCTCTCAGAACCCCTAGACATCGTAGCCTTGGTAAGCCGTTACCTTACCAACTAGCTAATGTCACGCATGCCCATCTTTGACCGATAAATCTTTAATTTAAAACCCATGCGAGTCTTAAATACCATGAGGTATTAATCCGGATTTCTCCGGGCTATTCCTCTGTCAAAGGTAGGTTGCATACGCGTTACTCACCCGTGCGCCGGTCGTCATCTGTCCGAAGACAATGTTACCCCTCGACTTGCATGTGTTAGGCCTCCCGCTAGCGTTCATCCTGAGCCAGGATCAAACTCTTCGTTGTATAAAAAATTTTAATCTTGTCTAGCTCGTGGAATAAACTCGTTTAATTCGCAATTCTTCCTTATCTTTCTACTTTTTCAATATTTTCAATGAACGTATCATTCTTTCAAAAAACAACCGCTTTTCTAGCGGCTCTTTCTGATTTTTGTGTTTCAGTATCTTTCGATTGAACTCCTCTCACTTCCCTACTCCGGCAAGCCGTTTCAGTAGTTCGGGGCGGCAAAGATAGAAAGCTTTTTTGGCTTTCGCAAAACTTTCTGAGCTTTTTTTCAAACTCTTTTTTTGCCCCTTATCAGCCTTTCCTGTTACGGAAAATCAAACCCTAAGGTTTGCCTGATAATACTCAATCTGTCGATGAACTCTTTCGCTCTTAAAGCGGCTGCAAAACAAAGGCTTTTTTCTGAATCTTCCAAGCGTTTTAAAACTTTTATTTTTCAGAG
>NZ_JBNGOT010000029.1:0-5701 GCF_050589705.1 Sunxiuqinia rutila | reverse complement strand
ATTTTCGTTCTCAAATTGTATTATATCATCAATTAACTTCATTTTATTCTAGGATGTTTATTATGCTTGCTAACGGTTAGTATATGAAAAGTAGGCGATTTCGAAGAGCAAAACTTTCGTTTAAGCACCGAGTTTGATACGAGCCAAAAACATTGATTTTACTACTAATTCGCCTATTTTTTATATACATTGTTAGCCCACGTATTTTATTCTTTAAATCTTCTTTTTACATACTCAATCAGCTGTCGTCCTTCTAATTTATCGGTTGCAGGGTTTGTCCTAACATAAAATTCATTTCCGTCATAGAAACAAGCCTTTTGTGAAGGTCTGCAGTCGACACGCAAAACGTGCTTGTCCAATACTTGAAATAAGTCAAAGTCAATTAGTGGATAAAATTCTGAGCCAATTTTAGTGTTAAGTGCATTTTTGAAATTGAGCAAATACTTATCATTTGATTTGAAAAAGTCATCTTCAACACCTGTAATTTCTCCATTGTCAGCAACTCCGATTAAGAGTGTACCACCTTCTGCATTTAAGAATCCGACTATGTTTTTTAATGAAGATTTTTCAATTTCCTTGTCCTTTTTTGAAGTGTGAACGTTTTTAGAAAAAGTTTGCTTGAACTCGGTCTTTTTGTTTTCTCCTTTTCTAATTAGGGAAAGAATTTCATCTTCCGAACTAAGTTTCTTTAATGGACTCACAATCGAATCAAACTTTTCCAATATTGTGTTTGCACTTTTTGGGTTAAGACTTAATTCACTTTTTAATTCATTAACTGTGTCTTGAAGCTCTTCTAATTTTTGGTTTGTATGGATTAATATTTTCTGTTCTGCAATTGGCGGAATAGCAAGTTGGCTGTCTTCAATGCTGCTCTTTGTAATGTTTGGTATGAAAGAACCTGTGCTTAATGAACTAAGAATTAATTGTCCCAAATCAGATTCATAGAATAGAGCTAAATACTCTGATAAAACCAATTCAGGGTTAAGCTGGACTTGAAAAATATTCTGGTGTTTTACTCGTATGTCATTAATAGACGAAACAACTTTAGAAGTCCCTATTTTGGGTATATAAACTGAGTTTGGTAAGTCGTGAAAACTCTCTCTTGTCAAGTTAATGGATATGGCAACTTCTGAAAGTCGATAATGTCTGTAGTCCTTGTATTGAGTTTGAAGACCACCAATTTCATTTTCGATTTTTGCCTTCTGGAATGTTACAAATGTTTTACGGTCAACCCACTTACCATTTTGAATATTGTCGCTCTCTTTTTCCTTAAAGTTATTTACAATTAACTCTGGATTTTCATTGTCAATTTCTGCAATAAATAGGTCGTCCATTTTATGACTTTGAAAGCCAATGACAATTGGATTAAATGCTGTTTGTGGTAGATAAAGCTTTTCAGGTGCATTTAGAAATAAATTGGCGAAATAACCTTTAGTTTCAAGAGCTTCAAGAAAATCTTTTCCTGGTTTTGAAAAATAAACAGCAGGTTCAATAACTGCGAATAGAGTTCCATTCGGATTTATTTTCTCAAGTCCTTTGGTGAGAAGGTTCCAATTCTGATTTACTTTTCTATTTTCATCATATATGAACGGTTCTCGTTTCATACCAAAAGGTAAATCAGCGAAAACCATTTCAAATTCTTTTTCGGTTTCCTTGTTTAGTTCAGTTAGTGTTTCATCAAATTGCATTTGTTCCTTATCCACACTCTCAAAACTCGACAACCTTAGAAGAGCTGTTTTCTTCAATCCAAGCGTGTCAGAAAAAACTCTGAGAAATCTTCCTATTTGAATTTGTCCTTTATTCATCTATTGTTGGTTTCATATGTGGGCTAACGGTTTATGTAAGTGGAGTGCGGGATTAAAAGTTGGAAACTTTCAAAACCGCACGGAGCCAATTCGTTTATTCAATATTTCAAATTTTCCGTCAATTGTCGAAGACGAATTGGCGGTGTTGCAACAACGAGCTGCGGTTGAATTACCCGCTGAAACCCGCATTACATTTACATTTTGTTAGCGATAGTTTTTTTATATAATCCGTAATTGTTTAATTATTAAATCCAACCTTCTCAATAAATCGTCATATGTGAAAATATCTATCACATTCTTATATTTTCTTTTTATTATTTCAAAATCATTCTTTTGGGAGTCTTCAAGTTCCTTGTCTCTTCCCATAATAATTATTCCTTTAGGATTTATTATTTTTATTTCCATCCCTTCAGGTAAGTCATTCTTGTATTTCTTTGTTAGTTCCTGTTCGCCTTTTACTCCTGTTTTATTTAAATAAAAAATGTATTTTTCAATTTGCATTATTGTTCCAGATAAATCTCTATTTGGAATGTGATTGTCTCTATATTTATTTCTTGAAATTATATTTTTATCAAATGGGATTTTAATCTCCGCAATGTCCAAATTGCCCATAAAGTCAATTAATCCGAAATCAAGTCTCCTTATTTTTTTATTGTATGAATCTTTAAATCGAACCTCTTTAAACGCAGAAATATATTTTGGGAATAGCAATTGTATTATTTGAATTATCTCATTTTGCCAAGTATCTTCTGAATATGAATTTTCATTATTAAGCATAAATTCAAGTTTCTCATAAATCGTTTCATATTTCTCAATTTCGGAATCTTTAAAAGTTCTTCTTAAAGTACTTTTTCGAGATGTTATCTTTTTGTTTAAATAGCTTTTATAAACCTGCTCATAATCTTTTAAGTTTTCAAAATATTCACTGATTATTGAGCTTACTCTTGCATCACGGTAAATTCTTATTTCATAAGCGTTAGGAAATATTTTAATTAATTTCTCAAACTCTTCATATGGTAGAATATCTTCATTTTCGCCCCCAATATAAACTGGACGATTTACTTTTGTGTCAATTTGTTTTAAGATTGAGATTTTATCAGGTGCGTAAAAATGTTTTTCTGAAAGTTCAATGTCTTTATGAAAATAGAAATCATTTTTGAGCTTAAAAACTGATTTTTTTATTTTATAGTATTCGCCTTTCAGCTTACCAATAATGAAATGATATTCAGCTTCGTCAATTCCATCCTCTACAATCTTTTTGCGAAAATTATTTTTATTAACCGAGAATATACCCCTCAAATTGAATGTCTCTTCTGTTTTCAAATTTTCATCAAGCCATTCCGTAGGTTGAAAGTCAGAATAGTAAACTAACAATAATTGATTTCTTTTTTTCTTAATCTCAATCATTCAATTCTATTTATTTAATTGCATTTGAGCGCTTTAAAATTATCGCTAACGGTTGGTACATGTTGTCGGACGGATTTCGGAGCGCGTTCATGTCCGGTAGGACTGAACTGCGAAACGAGAATCCGAAGTTGGCGTACTACCGCCCCCGGCTGAAATATGTACTTTGTTAGCGGCTGGTTTTTTATTCATGTTTAAGTTGTTAACAGTATAAAAATATCATTTTCCGAGCAAAAGTTTTAAATAACCACTTCGATTTTTTAATTTTTTTTCTATCAAAAGTCAGAGTTACTTGTTGGCTGCAGGTAACCACTGCCGGCAAACAGCTTTGAAACGTGAGCTTTTTGTTCCATGTTTTAACTGCTGGCGAAAAACTTGCGGGAGCTGAAATTGTCCTGCCAATTTTTTTTGTAACAGAAAAGCACTTTAAGCAGAAATAGGTTCGTGGAAACTTCCAAGTGGTCAAAATAATTTGCATTTTCAATGGGCTGGGGGAGAAAAAGGAAAAGAGACTAAGCACCCAAAAAATTGGCAACTTGCAGTAGAAAATCTTTTGCTAGTTTTATGACAGCAATTTACGAGCGAGATAAAAGCCAAAGAACGAACGATTCAGATAACCACCAATTTATTTTTCTTAAACTTGCCGCTAACGGATTGTGCTATGAATAGTTGCCGATTGCGGGTTAATTACTTGTCCAGTTACACCGAACTTAATGCGGGTTACAAACCTTGAATAACCTACTAAACGGCAATTATTTATGAGCACGTGTTGTGTACAGTTTTTATATCAAATTAGCTTTAATCCAATCAATAGAAACATCAATTATTTTTATTATCTCTTCCTGTGTAGTTGCTGACCATAATTGTTCTTCAAGTTCGATAATGATTTTAATATTTTCATTGTCTTTATTGTCATATATAAGTTTTGTCAAACCAGTCGATAACGCTCTTTTACCTTTGATAGTAGGATTAGGAACAAAACTATTATAAACATCTTGGGCTGCATAACCCCAAGGGTCTCCATACTTATTACAATTATCAAAAATTGCTCTTAATAGACTTTCAAATCTAAATCCAGGGTCTGGATTTTCATCGTGAATTAGGTACATATTATTTATTTTTTATTTGTGTTTTAAAATCATTGGGTTTTCCATTAACTCACCATTAATTGATGGTGTCATAATATATTTTTTAAAGTCTCCTAGAGAATTACCAAACTCAATACACATCTTTTGATTTAGTGTGTCAATCGGATTGTCTTTAATTTCAAATTCAAAATTAATTTCAGTTTTTTCTTCGGGCACAAGAATTCCATCTTTGGATAATTCTAGGTTTAAATCAGGTATTTCAAATTCTTTAAGAAATTCTTTGTTATGAAGAATTCTATTTCTTAAAGTAATAAGACTTTCAAGCCTTTTAAAAGAATTATGATTTTCATTTATAACAAAATTACCCTCCGAGATAATGTACGGAGACATAAACAGCTTTCTTCTCAAAGGTAGATTCATATATCCATCACAATATTCTTTGTAGTCAAAAGGACCAAATTTCTTTACTGCAAAATCTGCTAAAATAAAGTTTAGAGAATATTCCAAAGTTGCAGAACATAATGTAAAAAAGCCAAAGTATAAATGCTCGGAATGATTTTCCTCCGATACTTCTTTATATGCACTTCTTAATTTTTTATAATAACTCTCCGTACCATTCCAAAGCACAAAGCTTTTATCATTTCCACTAAGATTTATTATCAATTTACCTGAAGGTTGCATTATAGCTCTTTTTTAAATTGTACACAACGAATGGTTGTATGTGTTCGGTTTTGCCTTGCATACACTACAATTCAAAGTGATACAGCCAATTGGCAAAACTGACATATACAACGTGTTACCAACTGGCGGCTATTCGCTGAACTTGATTAAATGAACAGAATTAATAATTAAAATTTAAAACAATGGAAAATTTAACTTTAAAAGACCTTGCAATAAACCACGAATACTATTGCTCTGAAAGTAACTATTACATCAACGAGGCTTCATTAAAGTACGAAACTTTTGCTGATTTTTATGAGGAATTTCACGATGCAGATGTAGATATGAATTTAGTGTTTAGATGGGATTTACATGAACGAGAAGAAAGCAAAAGACATTACTTGGAAATATTCCAAATGAAACAACGTAAAGGTATATTTACCCCAATACATATTGCATACTTTGATGAAAAAGATATACCATTATTTGTAAAATATTTGAAGCCTCATATTGAAAAATTAAAGAGCATTTGGCAACCTTTTAAATTTTAATTATGGTAAAGTTACCACAAGCGTTGATTAAATGCACCGCCCTTTCTTCCGCTTGTTGGTAACTTACTTATCTGTTCATATTTTTCAACTCTACCCACCATATATTGCTGGATATATTCATGTTTTATGATTTTACAGTTCAAAGTCATTAAGCGGATTTTTTATGTTTTTTAAACTTTTCATACTTACATGA
>NZ_JBNGOT010000028.1:0-6531 GCF_050589705.1 Sunxiuqinia rutila | reverse complement strand
ATTATCAAATTTGGAGAACGATGCAAACTAAAACTCTAATAGCAAAATATAATTGACACAGTTTAATGAACACTACCTAGGGCAGTTTCGCGGTAGTGTTCATTCGTTTGGGTGAGACACACTTTAGTTTAACGCGAGTTGCTATTCCTTAGGTTGAAGCTGTTATTCGTTAACATGCATTCGTGTTTCGTTGAGGTGAAGTGGTTATTCGTTTGAACCGACCTGCCCCTTGTTTGAGCGAAGCGGTAAGGAGGAGGTGTTGGACGATAATAAATGCTTATTAAAATTCTATTTCCTGGTCATCAAATAATTCAAATTCATGATCAATGTTGTTTGACTCTTCATCAGGCCATAGACGATTATAAGCAACGGTAGAAAGTTCAGATATAAAATTGGAAGGAGCATCTTTTACACGTTCATAAAATGGTTTTAGCTGCCCTATATGGAAGACTTTATGTGTGCTAAACTCTTTGATGTTTTTGATTTTTTTTGTGACAACGTTGCCGCTATGTTTTAGGGCGTTATTAACTCTCCTATATTCATCTAAATATTGGAAATTAGTGAGTGAACTGAGATTGATACCTTGGTTTTTAAAATTAATTAGTGTGTCTTTCCATCTATAAGACTCATTCCACTTCTCAAATGCTAAACGTCCTAATTCATTTAGCTTGATTTCAAAGTATTTGTATTCATACATTATTCGAAGCTCATATAAACAGAACGCGACCTTCAAATCTTCTGTGTAAAACATCGAAGCATAGTACTTGTTTTCTTGTTGCTGTATGTTCTCTTCTTCTGTTTCAGCAGGAACAATGTTCCGAACTAAATCTGAATATTTTAGCATACTTTCTTTGTGCTTTTCGCGGAGGGAAACTAGCGATTCTTCAAGCTTAGGATCAACCACATTTAAGTAGGTTGTTTCAAAAGAATCAATATACATTTTTTTTGCCTGTTCTGCCATTTCAGCCCATTCTTCAGTAGTAGGTTGATAATATTCTTTTTCCATATGAAAAATATTAGGTAGATCCATTTTCTCTAATAATCCTAGCCCGGTCTGCCCTTAGCATCGCTTCACTTAGGAGAGGGGAGAGCAGGTTTATTGCTTTCGACGTAATTTGTTGGTTCCAAAACAGGTGTAATCTTTTCCGAATGAAACGTCGAAAATCGTTTCAATTTCATTTTCGTTTATCCGTTTTATTGTCCATTTTGCTTTTCCGTTTGGCACAAAGTTTTCAATAAATTCAGTTTCAAAGATCAATATGTTTTCGTTTGAAATAGACTCATTTAAAACATATTGGTTGTAGTATCCTTCATTGTTGAACTGCCTTAGAATTATTGAATTCCTGCTTTTGTCAAAACTGATAAAGCCCTTATCGATATGGTGTTCTCCTTCGGGATTTTTATCGGTCGGTTCAAATTGAGATTCATTTTTTATTTCAATGTACTGCCCATTCATTGTAAGATGGAAACTGGATTCAATTTTCGATTTATTATTGCCAAAACCAGATCCTGTTCCTACCCAATCACCAATAATAAAGTCTATTTTTTCAAACTTGTTTGTTTGAGCAAAGGATATCCCCAATGACAGGATTAATCCCAACGTTAGAAATGCTTTCCTTTTCATATCAATATTTTTTCCGGGCTTTCCCTGTTTTGAGCGAAGCGGTAAGGAGGGGTTAGTTACCCAACCTTATTCAAATTTGTATTCACTATCATTGGTAGGAATAAAAAATTCAACTTTCCCACATTTGGGACATGCATAAATATCAAATGCTTCCCGATTAACCAGTGCTTCAAATAAATTTCCAAGTATTCCAATCTTTGGACCTTCATGAAATTTATACTCTCCGGAATAGATGTATGGCGTATTGCATCTGAGACAATTAATGTCCTTTTTGTTGTGGTTTAAGTCTTTAATGTCAATTATCTTATTCTCAGTCAGGCTGAAGTTGCAATTCCAGCACAATTCAAAACTCTCTTCAATCTCTGCGTTGCAATTGGGACACTTTTTCATGATAAATTCAGTTAAGGGTTGTTGTCGATTTTTTATTGGAGGTAAGTTGGTTACCTGTTATCCAAAGATATTTTAAAATAAAATCATTTTAAGCATTGTGCGTATTTTTTCTTTTATACGGTGAGTGTTGCCCTGCTTTTGCCTGCCCCAGGTTTGAGCGAAGCGGTAAGGAGGACTAATTATTTTGATTGAAAGATATTTATTATTGTTTTTCAAAGCAATAGGTCTGGTGTATGGTCATTACAAACGACAGACCATGCGCCGCACGGCATTGATTTGCGGAGACGAGGGGGAGTTAGAACATTGGTTTTCGTTTTTTTGTTAAAAATGAAATGATAAGAGATTTTGCTTAATACAATCAATGATTTTTCAATGATCTTTTTTTTTATACTATCATTGTATTTATAAAATGGAGCCCTTGTTTATTTCAGACTTGATATCGAATGTTGCATTGCTCTTGGTGTTTAGTTTTTTCTATGAATTAAGGTGGATTGATTCTATCTATTCTCAAAAACTGCTGCCAAAAATTTTTGCCGGAATAATAATTGGAGGCATTGGTATCATTTTGATTACTACTCCATGGACCTACCAGGCAGGGTATAGTTTCGACTTTCGTTCGGCTCTTTTATCGATCGCAGGTTTATACTTGGGTGCCATTCCTACGCTTGTTGCAATTTTAATTATGAGTGTTTGCCGATTTTTTCTTGGAGGCGATCACGTACTCATGGGAATTTCTCTCATTATTTCATCAGGTTTGCTTGGTATCGTATGCAGGTACTTTTTACAAAAAAGGGAGATTAAAAATACCATTGGTATCCTGTATGTTTTCGGTCTGTTTGTTCATCTGTTCATGCTTGTTTGGCTGATATGGTTACCTAAAGAAGAATTTTTACCAACAGTAAAGTCTATTGCTATTCCTGTAATAATTATCTATCCTATTATAACAGTGCTTTTAGGGATACTGATGAATAGACAGCTGGAAAATTGGCATAATCATAGAGCCAGAGAAAGGCTTCTTAACTCAGAACGTAAGTTTGTAATGATGTTAGAAGATATCAATATGATTTTTATAAACCTTGATTTGGATAAAAACATAGTATCCTGCAATAAATATATGCTTCAGGTTACCGGCTATCAAGAAGACGAATTGGTTGGAAAAAACTGGATTGATACTTTTGTTTGTGAGGATCAGAAAGAGGAATTAGTCGCAGCTTTTCAGGAGTTTATGGACACAGAGTCAGTTCTTCATTATTATGAGAATAAAATTCAGACCAAAGAAAAAGAAGTACTTGATATAGCGTGGCACAATATGCTTATTACCGATGATGATGGAAGTGTAAAAAGTATTGCCAGCATGGGAGAAAATATTACCGACAAAAAGGCAACTTTCGATAAACTTAAAGAAGCCAAGGAGAAAGCAGAAGAAAGTAACCGGTTAAAGAGTGTTTTTCTGCAGAATGTAAGCCATGAGATCCGCACGCCTATGAACGGAATTCTTGGGTTTATTAATTTGTTGAAAGAACAACATGTTGATGAGAAAACACGCAGCAGCTATTACGACATTATAGATGCAAGCGGCGAACGGTTACTTAAGACTGTAAATGGTCTGATTGATATCGCAAAAATTGAAACCCACCAAATATACGTTCATAAAACAGAGGTTAATGTCAACAAAGTATTGTCGGAACATGTCACCGGTGCAAGACCATTAGCAGCAAAATGGAACAATCAAGTAATATACGACAGTAAATTACTTCCTTCTGAATTCATATTACATACCGATAGAAATTTACTAGAAAGTATTCTTTCCAATCTGCTTAGCAATGCCATAAAGTTTACTAGCGACGGAACGATAGTGGTTGGAGGCAAAGATAATGGCAGCGGCATTGTGTTTTTTGTAAGTGATACAGGGATAGGTATTCCTAAAGGCCGACTTGATGCTATTTTTGACCGATTTGTTCAAGCCGATTTAAATTTAACCCGGCGGCATGAAGGAGCGGGTTTAGGTCTGTCAATTGCTAAAGCGTATTCCCATTTGCTAGGTGGCGATCTGTGGGTGGAATCAGAAGAAGGAAAAGGAAGTACTTTCTTTTTCAAAATACCGAAATATGCAGAAAGCACTTTGGAAACAGGGATAATTGAAAATACGCAAGAATTCAGCAAAGACGATCGTAAGATATAAACAGATAAAGTTACAACCTGGCCTGCCCTGGTTTGAGCGAAGCGGTAAGGAGTAACTAGTTATTTTGATTGAAAGATATTCCTTATTGTTTTTCAAAGTAATAGGTCTGGTGTATCGTCGTTGGCAGTTTATTTTTCCGAACGTGAAGGGTTGGTGCATGGTCGTTACAAACGACAAGCAGTTTCCCCCTCGGCACCGCTTCGCTAAGACGAGGGGGAGTTAGGGTTGCAAGTCCACGGTGATCAATCCTGGTTTGCGTCAACACCGCGTTCAGCCACTGTGCTGTGCACTGGCCGAACACTTAATTGTTAGTTGCAGTAATTTATTCATTTGTCTGGTTAAACAAAAAGTTTAGTCCATGAGTATAATTTGTTAAAATCCTTGAAATAAATATTGAATCATTATTCTCAACATAATCCCAAGTGAAATTGCTCTTTTGCACATTTTTTATTTTAGTCAAAAATGTCAAATTAGCATTGTCCTTTTCGTCAGTCATGGTTCCTGTCAAATAGTAGGAGACTTTAGTTTTTCCGATTTTTTCAAACGTTTTATCTCCATTTATTTCTTTCTCCATGAGCTCAAAATTTGGTGTATCAGAAATATAACTGTCAAATAAGTCTGGTTTCGATAACATTACAAATGTTGAGAACATGCCGGAGAATCCTTTTCCCCACAGAATTTTCTTTGATATTTTATATTTTGATTGCAGAAATGGAAAGAGTTCTTTCTCATAGAACAAAATAGTTTTTCCTCCATTTATTTTTTCTGAATCATTGTCAATAATTGGAGAATACTCATCCGGTACATTCGTTGTCATCGGGCAGACCACAATGCACCAAGGAATTGTTTGGTTATATGCCATTATCTCAGTTGTACTCGAAAGAGGTTTGAATGCCATAAAGTCAGTTAAAACTATCAATGGATACTCTTTATTTTTGTCGAATTTGAATGGAAGGTGTATAAACACGGTCTTTGTCTGATTTAGAAACTCAGATTCAATTTTTGTCGAATATCCTAGTGTCGTGAAAAGTGAGTCTCGGTTTTGTTGTCCGAATGATATTTGAGAAATCAGAATCAGGATTATCAGAAGGACTTTAGTTTTTTTCATAGTTTCTGGTTTTTAATAGTATTGCTGATTGGCCGGTTTCATTATTGCAACTAACGGTCACTTGCAAGTTGTCGGGGCGGATTTCGAAGAGCGTTCCTGTCCGAAGGACACGGAACTGCGATGCGAGAATCCGCAGTTGGCGTACCACCGAACCCCGCCCTGCAATATGTACCGTGTTATGCATAGAATTTTTATTTTCAATTGTCTTGCCATTGAAACTGCATTCTTAAAAATACTAGTAAATTCATTAATCCATGTGCAATTATCAATGGCCAAAGCTTTTTGTATTTAAAGTAATAATATCCAAAAATTAATCCTGTTGGGATAATGTAAAATATTCCTATCCAACCTTGGTAAGTATGATAAGAAAGCCTTATTAATGTACTCAGTCCAATTAAAATGGCTGGATGATATTTTTCAAGTCTCTTGAAGAAATATCCAACCAATATGAATTCTTCATAAATTGAATTTATGACAACAAATAATAAAATTACTATCCAATTAGCTTCCAGTCCGTAATGAACATGTTTTGTCCCCGTATCGCCAATGACTGTTGCAAATTCAAAAATTTTGCTCAAAATACCTCCAGTTATATTCCTTAAAACCAACAAAAGTAAAGCAACCCATATTAGTCGAAATTTAAAACTGAGATTAAAATCGGTCAATCTCCACGCTCTAACTTTCAAAATGTATAGAATAATTGAGAATGCAATCACTTCATAAATCAAAATAGTCGAGTGGCTAAAATTGGTAATTTTATAACCCCATGAATGAGTATAGTCTGAATTGACAGCAAAGAATGAGATTGTCGAAGAATAGATAAAAAGTCCGAACCCTAATATTAATATAATAAGAAGTTCTATTGTCGGTGAAAATTTGCGTATTAGTTTGTTCATTAGTTCAAGGTTATTTCAATTTTATGCATAACACTTGTATATCCACAGTCTTGTGGATCTATTCGCTTTAACTGGATGTATTTTTGTTGGTTAATAGGCTGATTGTGTGCGGTGGGTGTCCGTTGGTTAATACTGTCATTGGTTTTTTCCTTTTTCGATTTTGCCGATTAAGTTACAAAAATTTACAAAATGTATGTACGAGTAAGCATCTTTTTGTTTTCGTTATAAGTAGCTGATAATCTTTATGGAGCATTTGAGAGTGTTCAACAAACTGTGTCATGTAAACAAAAATGAATGTTTTAAAATTTACCTGATATGGGAAAAGAAAAGT
>NZ_JBNGOT010000027.1:0-6765 GCF_050589705.1 Sunxiuqinia rutila | reverse complement strand
TCCGAACAGAGAAGTTAAGCCCGCCAGCGCCGATGGTACTGCAGAAATGTGGGAGAGTAGGTCGTCGCCTTTCTTTTAAACCCGCTGTTCCAAGGAGCAGTGGGTTTTTTATTGTAAGGAAGTTTTCAATACGTGTTCAGTCTATGGCTTCATGCTCATGTTCTACAAGCCTTAAGTGCCTTGCACCTTTCCTATGTATGTTTTAATTCCCTTACTTCGGCATAAATACTTTTGGACACTGTTCTTCCTATAGAGCCGAAGAGTTGCCTTCTTATCTTTTAAACGCGCTTATTCGCGGTGTTTGTGAATTTAGCATATCCAGTCCATATCTGGTGGAAGGAGCAAGCTGCCCAAGATGCTTGAGTAGGCTGGCCCGATTTTCCGGGCAGCTTAGCCACGAGCCTTGGGTGCACTACCCGGACTGCTTGGGTGCACTACCCAGACGGCTTGGCTACACTACCCAGCGTGCTTGGGTACACTACCCGGACGGCTTGAGTAAGCTGGCCAGAATGATTGGGTGGCTTGATCAAGTTCATTGAATAGGCTGGTCAAGGGTTAGAAGTGGGGATAATTGCTATAAAAACTGCCCTTGTGGGTGCATAACTGCAAACAAGGGCAGTGAGGGCTTAACCATTTACAACAACTATACTCTGACGAGTTTGGCATCAAGCCTACCGGCTGAGATATTTTTGTGTCCGTAAATAAGGGTGCGAACTTCCACCTCGAACTCTCCGGGCGGTAGTGGCGGAACCAGGAAATGAAGCTCACCGGGTTTATTGAGCGAAACGACGGTTACCTTGGCTTCATTATTCGTGGCATCTATAAAGAAGATGCCTTGCGCAGGGTCGGATGGATCGAATTTGAGGTAGCTGCCCCTTAACCGGGCAAGGCCACCGGCACTGACTTGCTCGTTGACACTGTTGAGTGATACATCGACAAACTGTTCAATGATTGGGCGTATTCGCTCACCCTTCACTTTTTGTGTTTTGATGGCTGCTGCTGCCTGCCGCAATTCGTTACCGGGCAACAGGTTTAAGCGAACCATATGCCGGCCCGGATCGTAGGTGTCATCCAGCCCGTTAAACACGCCTTTAATACTTAGTCCTACATTGAATAAAGGCGTGGTGATGTGATGCCCCATAGCAGCTTGTTCGCAAACCACTTCGCGTTCCATTTTCAATACGGCCAGGATGTCGGTTTCAGTCAGCGTGGAGCCTCGTACCAACATCAGTTTTACCAGGTCGTCCTGGTTCAGGCTTGTTCCATTGGTTGTCACCGCCATGTAATCGTCCGGATCACTGGTCAGGTGATTCTCAAATAAGGCATAATTTAAAGCCATAATTACTGTTTTTTGAGTGTGAAAAGAAAAGATGAATCAGAATAAGTTAAAGCTTGCAGTGAGCGGTTAGCCGGGCTTAACTTATAAGTGTATCAGAGCACCCGTGGCCTTGGTAGGCTGTCGCTAATTGGATGTACGACCGGATAGAATATTACCTGCCAATGGGTAAAACAGCGCGTCATTCAACAGTTTATTCCGTGGGGACTAAAAAGGTTCCTTACTTAGGTTTGTGTTATTAAACATCACTCTTGCAAAAGATGAGTAGACTCTGGCCTTTTGAGCGTAAAACAGTGGGGGCTCAATGCAAGGGTAACTTCTTTCTTATTCTTTGATTTTCCCGATATGTTATTAACATCTTTTGAACGATCAAATTCCCGGGTTTGGAATTCAGGTAATTGCCTGTTAGAACCGATTGCTTTCAGTTTTTTTAATTGATCATAATAGAGAAGTGGTGAAGACTTAGTAAACTGCTTAGATATGCCATTTAGCCTTCTTGATACTTTGCTTAAAGAATCGTCATTTTCTCCCCGCTTTCGCGCAGATATAAACAATTATTTGTTGATAAACCTCCCGTAAATGGTCAAATATTACCCATTTCGCATAAAAAATCCCAGCTTTTAATAGCTGAGAACCGGTTTTAGCTATCTGATAAATGCCATTTGATTGGTCAAGTCTGCTTTCTCTTTTTAACATATTGACTCGGATTCTTTATTGCCGTAACTTGATTACCAAAGCTGATTTGCAGTCTTGTATATCTTCCTCTAAAAGGGATGAAAAAGCAAGGCGTGTAGCTAGTTATCATAAAACTAAAATGTAACTATAAACGATTCCTATGAAGCAATGCTCTACTTTGATTTGGCGGGTAAGTTACTTAAGCAACAAACTGACTTCTTTGGGGTGCGGTTCGGTTCGCAATTCACTGCTCAGACTGAATCGTATGATTCTTCTCCTCTCTCTATCTAGCCGTCAGGCTTTGGATTATTTCAAGGATATCCAACTCGCGTGCATTCTCCAATTTCTGGCTAATGCATCGAAAAATACTTTCCAACGAACTTCAATTGACATGTGTGGCAACATTAAAACAGTACAAGTATGAAAACAAAAGTTTATAAAAATATTAGGTGGCTAAAGCAGCTTGTTTTAATGAGTGCCATGGTATTGATGGCCACAGCTGGTTTTGCACAGGAGAACCTCTCCATTTCAATGACCGGTGATGCAGATGTTGAGCCAGGAGATGACCTTATCTATACAATTACTTATAGTAACACGGGTGATCAAATTGCTCATGATGTGGAAATCACCTTGCAACTACCAACTAACCCAGACTACTATACCTTTGTAGAGGCGAGTCCTGATGGACTTTATGATGAAGCAACAAATACGGTCACCTGGAATAAGGGTTTTATTCCCCAGTTGGAATTGATGGGAGCTGGCCCTTATGTAATTCATGTTAGAATTAGAGCTGGTGTAAGAGGTACTAAATATGGGTATTCGTCATCTGGTTTTTATATGCCTAATGTTGGGATTACAGAATTCTCTAGTGTCGTTAGTATTGTAAGTACTGGAACGACTACTCCGGAAACTTCTGAGGTGAAAACATGGGTCACCCAGATTTCAGATACAGAGGTGACTGATGTTAATGGAATCATTAAGTCGGCAACAGGTGCATTGACTTACCACCTGGTGAAGGTGGAGAATAGAGGGAATATCTATGATAACTTTAGTTTGTTTATTAATCAGCATCCGGATAGTATTCGGGGATATGATTGTTATCCAAACCTTGATGGTGATAAAGATTTTCAACCACTTGATGGAACGATTATCGATTTAAATAATCAAAATGTTGCGGCAACAGATTGGCTAGGACCTGGCGAATCAAAATATTTCTTTGTTAAAAAAGAGTCACCATCAGGAACTAATCCAAGTAGTGGATCTGGGGATAAGTGGAATTGCATGGATATTATTGCTCAGTCTATTGTTAGTGGACAGCAAGATGATGGTCGGACTCAGACACTTATTGTAGGGAATGTCAATGAACCTTTAATAACACTGACTAAGATTGCTGCTCCCGATCCGGTTCAACGTGGAGGAGTAGTCGATTACACCATTTATATATTTAACTCCAATGATAAATCTTCAGCAGTTGCCACAAATCCTATTTTAACAGATTTCTTCCCGGAAGGAGCAAGCTATATCCCGGGAAGCGCAACTTATGAAGTGGGGATTGGTAATGGACTAAGTGACCCAGTATCGTTTAATTATAATGAAACAGAGGGAACAGCAACTTGGGGGCTTGATCCGATTTTTGATGGACCTATCAATGCCATTACTGTTAAATTTAAAGTCTTAGTCGATGCAGAGGGTGATTGTACCGGGTCGCTGACGAACAATGCATCCTTAACTTTTGATGGTCTTACTAGTCCAATTACCGCTTCAATTACTTCTGGAATTGTGTCACATCCAGATTTGGTTATTACAAAGGAATCGGTAAAAAAAGAAGCGGTTCCAGGAGAGTCTGTAACCTATACTTTGACCTATTCAAATGAAGGAACTTGTCCGGTAGAGAATGTTGAGATTTTCGACTCATTTGATGCCGGGAAATTGAGCTATGTTAGCAATACGGGAAACGGGGTTGTAGATGGCAATGAAATCACTTTTGACTTAGCTTCTATTGATCCAGCTTCCGGGGGAACTTTATATCCGGGAGATCAGGGATCATTTAATGTTACCTTAGCGGTGAAAAGTGCAGCCAATTTTACAGTTGGAGGAACTTATCTGTTGAACAATACTGCTATTATTGATGGAGATGATACCGGCACAACAGAAATAGACGAATTCAACAACACCTCCTCCTGGGCGATTGCAGTTAAAATTTTACCTGACTTAAAAATTGAAAAGACCGTATCACCAGCACTTGAGCCTGGAATGGAAAGCACTTATACTTTAAGGATAACAAATGAGGGTGACAAGCCTGCAGTTAATGCCGTCGTTAAAGATCTTTTACCGGATGGACTAACTGTTGGTGCTATTTCTGATGGAGGTGTAAATACTTCCGGTATTATTACCTGGCCAACAATCACAAGCTTTGCCGTTGGTGATGAAGTTACCTATACGGTGACGGTTACTCCTGAATGCTCTGCAATTGGATCGATTACGAATAGGGCAGAAGTGTGGTCGGATACGCCCGATAAAAATGAGTTGGATAATGTTGTTGAATTGACATCAACGGTAGAAGATAATATCGCTCCTGTCGTTGTCGCGAACGGCAGTTCAACTGTTAATTGTCTTAGCGAAGCCATAGAGCCTGCAGTGATTCCAGATGCAACTGACAATTGCGAAGGAACCATTCCAGGTGTTTTAGTGGGTTATGTGGATACGCCTGACCCGATTACCTGTGAAGGTACTCGGGTATATACCTATTCTTATACGGATGGAGCCGGTAATGTAGCCGAGTGGACATATACCTATACGATAGAATATATAGAGTTTGCTTCGATTCCATCTACGACAGCCACAGTTGCCTGTTATGCAGATATTGAGATGCCTACGCTCCCCACAGTTACCGATAATTGTGGCAATGAGATTACCAATATTACAGGTCCTGTTGAAGGAACAGTGCCTGGTTGTGAGGGTGATGTGACTTATACCTGGACCTATACCGATTGTGAAGGTAACACCCAGGACTATGTTCATACCGTGACGATTGAACGGGAGCCCTTTGCCGCCATTGCACCAACTACAGCCACAGTTGCCTGCTATAATGACATCGTTTTACCAACACCTCCCACGGTTACCGACAATTGTGGTAATGAGATTACCAATATTACAGGTCCTGTTGAAGGAACAGTACCTGGTTGTGAAGGTGATGTGACTTATACCTGGACTTATACCGATTGTGAAGGTAATACTCAGGACTATGTCCATACCGTAACGATTGAACGGGAGCCCTTTGCCGTTATTGCACCAACCACAGCCACAGTTGCCTGTTATGCAGATATTGAGATGCCTACGCTACCCACGGTTACCGACAATTGTGGCAATGAGATTACTAATATTACAGGTCCTGTTGAAGGAACAGTGCCTGGTTGTGAAGGTGATGTGACTTATACCTGGACCTATTCCGATTGCGAAGGTAACACCCAGGACTATGTCCATACCATAACGATTGAACGAGAGCCCTTTGCCGCCATTGCACCAACTACAGTAACAGTTGCCTGCTATAATGACATCGTTTTACCAACACCTCCCATGTTTACCGACAATTGTGGCAATGAGATTACCAATATTACAGGTCCTGTTGAAGGAACAGTTCCGGGCTGTGAGGGCGATGTGACTTACACATGGACCTATTCCGATTGTGAAGGTAACACCCAGGACTATGTCCATACCGTGACGATTGAACGGGAGCCCTTTGCCGTTATTGCACCAACGACAGCCACAGTTGCCTGTTATGCAGATATTGAGATGCCTACGCTCCCCACAGTTACCGATAATTGTGGGAATGAGATTACCAATATTACAGGTCCTGTTGAAGGAACAGTGCCTGGTTGTGAAGGTGATGTGACTTATACCTGGACTTATACCGATTGTGAGGGGAACACCCAGGACTATGTTCATACAGTGACAATTGAACGGGAGGATTTCACCATGCCTGCAAATGTGACTGAAACCATCGCTTGTGTGGATGATGTGGTTCCACCAACACCTCCTGTCGTGTATGACGCTTGCGGCAATGAAATCACTCCGGTGGCAGGTGCTACGCCTGCAACTCCAGCTTGTAATGGGGAGATGGTTTATACCTGGACTTATGAAGATTGTGAAGGTAATTCCCACGATTGGACACATACGATTATTGTTAGCGCCCCTGTGGTTAATATGCCTGCTAATATTGTTGATATTGTAACTGCACCTGAACTTGCTATAGCAGGAGAACCTACGCCACCTACAGTATCTGATAATTGCGGTAGAGATTTGACGATCAGCAGTGGCGTTGAAACAGAGGATATTGATTGCTACGGTGCTAAAATATGGACTTATACTTATACCGATTGTTCTGGCAAAACCTATAAATGGACTTATACTTACACGATGGAAGAACCAAGTGTTACCATGCCGGATAATCCTGAAGCGGTAACGATTGCATGTGCTGTACAAGCCACAAAACCAGCTGCTCCTGTCGTACTTGATAGCAACTTGCGTCCGTTGGATGTTAGTGAAGGTGTACGATCTGCTGATCCGGCTTGTGAGGGAGATATAACCTGGACGTTTACCTATTTGGATTGCGTGGGAAATGCTTACGACTGGGTGTATACTTATACGATTGAATTGGAAGATTTCACCATGCCGGCAGACGATGGTTCAACGGTCGCTTGCGCTTCAGCAGCAACCGAACCCACGCCTCCTGCTGTGAATGACAATTGTGGTAA
>NZ_JBNGOT010000026.1:0-34956 GCF_050589705.1 Sunxiuqinia rutila | reverse complement strand
CTACTCATAATTCTAAGATACAATTTTCATAACAATCATATCTTAACCTACTGTCCGTTCAAATGTAGCAACTCCACATCCGTCCCGGTTCCCGGGCCACCTTCCCTTCGAGAATGGAAGGAAATCCAACCACCAGCGTAAAGAGCGTTTTCTAACTGGATTAAAAATGAATTTTCAGACGCTCAAATCGTCGAACGCACAATCCGACTATCTGAGCATCTTCCTGAATTTGTTTCAGGAGCTGTCAACCTGCGCCATGGCCAGGGCTTTTCGCTACCAAGCCAAGGGCTAATAAGTGATTGAGAACGGGTAAAAACTACTTAGCTACGGGGCAATAACCCCTTGGTGATGGGGTAATAAGTGATTCATAACGGGTAAAAACCCCTTAGGCATGGGGTAAAAAGTACTTACCTAGGGGGTAATAACCCCTTCCGAAGGGGTTTTTAGTACTTGCATATGGGGTTTTACAAAGGGCGCCACTCCAATTAAGCGCCGAAAACCGCCGATTCCGACCGCTGGTAAGGCTCTCTCCCCGTGTCTTGCTTTCAAAAAGCATAAGTTGGCAGGCAAGACACCGATTACAAATCGGCGCCAGCCTCAGGGAGTCTTACTGATCGGATGACTCCAAGTCATCTGATCAGTCGCATCACGCACAAGCCTCCAATCCTGGTTTATCCATTGTTTGTTTTTCGACCAAACACCTGATTAGCAATATCAATTATTATTGCTAATTTAACAGCACGCTATGACGATGGATAAATACTAGAACGTTAGCATTCATGCGAAGTACAAAACAGAAGAGAAACAACGGTTGCCATCTCTCGTCCTAGTGACCGCTACGCTCAAACAAGGGGGAGACCGGGGCTTAAAAAGCCGTTTGATGATTTGGAAATATAAAATAAGGAAGGTTAACAATATTTCCGCCACAGCGAAATAAAGTATACTTTTAGTTGACAGACAAACTAGTTAGCAACAACCTTAAATAAAGACAAATGTACTTACTCGGAATAAGAGCAGACAAAATCAACGAATCTGATATTAAAAGATTAATTGACAATCAGATTCAAGAAAATAAGAGTCTTGATTATAAACGTGACTTAAACTTATCAACGGACAAGGATAAAAAAGAATTCTTATTCGATTTAACAGCAATGTACAATACTGATGGCGGCTGTCTAATTTTTGGAATAGAGGAAGAAAAAGACGAAAAAAAACAAAATACGGGAAAGCCACTAAAGATTGTTGGAATTGAATTGGAAAATTCAGACAAACTAATTCAACGAATAGAAGACATTATCAAAAATTCTACAGAACCTAGCATATCTCAAGTAATCATAAATATAGTAGAAGTTGAATTAAAGAAGATTTTAATCGTTGGAATTCCTAAAGGATTAGGATTGCCGGCAATGGTAACCTTCAACCAAACAAATAAATTCTATAGAAGACGAAATAGTGGAAAATTTGCTGTTGACGTTTACGAATTAAATCAAATGTTTATGCAAAATCAAATTCTGAAAGAAAAAGTAATAGACTTTAGAAAAGACAGAATAAAAAAAGTCTTAGCTTGTGAAAGTTTACCAAATCTGAAAGTTGACAATGCGTTTTTTATCCATATTATCCCTTATGGTTTTCTAGATTATAACATCCTAGATTTTACAACTGCTGAAAATAATCTTACGCTAAAAATGCGACCAATATATTCAAATGGATGGGATAAAATGTACAACATTGATGGTTTTGCAACATTCTCTTCTACAGCCCACTATCAAATCACATCATATAATCAAATCTTTCGGAATGGGATTTATGAAATGTATACTTCGGAATTGTTTTATGAAACTAGTAAAAACAAAAGAATGGGATTTGATGGTGATGATTTCATCCAAGAAGTAATCGAGAATATTAAGGAAGCACTATTCGTCCTAAATCAAATGAAAGTAGAACCTCCTTTCTTAATCTCTTATAGCTTTCACAATGTTAAAGGCTACATTGTGGATAGTTATATAACCCGGCGTCTTACAGAGTTTAAGCAAAATGAGATTTTGTTTCCATTTATTCAAATTCCTTCTTATGAATCAGATATTTACAAACTACTAAAGCCAAATTTTGATATTTTATGGCAATCATTAGGACTGGCAAAAAGTCCAGAAATGAAAATGAAATGAAAAGGCAGTTGCTAACAATTAAGGGTTCGGCCAGTGCGCAGCACAGTGGCTGAACGCGGTGTTGACTTAAACCCTGATTATCGCTGCTCCAAACACCAACAGCCACACCTGACCCCCAATTCGCTATGACCCAAAACGAGATCGTTCATACACTAAGCCAAACTTATTCTCCCCTGTCTGCTGAGTGCCGGAAGGAACTGATGGATAAAATGACCATTTTGTCGCTGCCCAAACACACCTGCCTTGTGCGAGAGGGACAGTATTCTGACAAGACCTTCTACCTCATTGATGGATGCGCCCGCGCTTATTACTTAAAAGACGGGAAAGATATTTCGGATTGGTTTGCTTTTGAAAATGAATTCATAAGCTCCATCATCAGCTTTTTCACCGACACTCCCAGCCCGCATTATATTGAGCTGCTTGAAGATTCGACCTTGGTCGCGCTTTCAAAAGATACCATTGATGGCTTATCGAACCAATACCACGACTTTGAACGACTGATTCGGGTGGTGGTTACACAAACCATGCTGCGCCAGCGAGAGCGGATTTCGTCGATCCTCTTTCACACGGCCAGCCAGCGGTATGCGCATATTTTAACCAGATATCCGAATATTACTCGTCGAATCCCCTTAACCCACATCGCGTCTTATTTAGGAATAACCCTCGAAACCTTGAGCAGAATCAGAAATCCGAAGAGCTGAATTTGATCTGGATCAAATGACAGGTCGGAAAATGAACCGACTTTTGCAGGAAAAAAAGATGAAACAGGTACATTACATCTCCGGTCTGATCATAACCAGCTTTATCGGGATTCACTTGCTCAACCATTCCCTGAGTATTTTTGGAGTAGATACCTACATTGCTTTTATGGATAAATTCAGGTTGATTTACCGAAGCAGCTTGGGAGAAACGCTCCTGCTCGCAGCCGTTGTCATTCAAATCATTTCAGGGCTGAAATTGTTCTTTTCAAAACGAAAAACGGTTGCCGGATTCTATGAGAAATTGCAAATCCGCACCGGACTTTATTTGGCCCTATTCCTGGTGATTCATGTTGGCGCCGTTTTAAGCGGCCGCACGCTCCTGAATCTTGATACCAACTTTTATTTTGGCGTGGCCGGCCTGAATTCTTTTCCGTCAAACTTGTTCTTCGTCCCCTATTATGCACTGGCAATCATATCCTTCTTTGGACACCTGGCTGCCATTCATTACCAGAAGATGAAACGTGAGGTCCTGGGCTTCTCCGTAAAACAACAATCCGGATTTATTTTGGCAAGTGGCATAATTCTCACAATGATTATTCTTTACGGATTGACCAACGGCTTGCATGGCGTTGAAATTCCGCAGCCATACCATGTTCTGATTGGGAAGTAGGTAGGCAGACAGCCCGTAAAAAACCTTTCCCCGCCAGCCCAAGCCAGCCAAGAAAGGCTTTTTACCAAGCTTAGGGTGCCTGCCTTAACTGGCCGGCTGTATGTTCTGATTCACCCGGAAGAAATTCGTCGGGTCGTATTTCTTTTTAATCTTCGTCAGCTTGTCGTAATTGTACCGGTAGCTGGCTTTTACTCGCTCCTGCCCTTCATCCATCATAAAGTTGGAATAAGCGCCTCCCAGGGAATACGGGTGCAAGGCTTCCCAATAGTCTTTGCACCATTTGATGATGGTATTGTTATTGGCCGGATTGGTTTCAATACCCACAATAACGCCGGCATACTTGGCATTTCGGTAGGCCCAGGGTGTGGCCTCCTTGCCTACCCGGCCAGCCGCACCACTAATGGGGTACAGGTGCATTTGCGATAGCGGTGTGGGAATGGACGAACCAAATTTCAGGTGCTGGCTTCGTGCTTCAGGTCCCAGCTCATCAAAGAAATCAGCCCGCCAATACCATTGCATACCAGGCGTCAGCAGCCCATCAAACATGGTTTGAATGGCCGGATAAGGCATTTCACCCAGATGCTCAAAAAGCGGATTTAGGGCTAATACGGGTTCAAATACGGCTTTGGCCTTGCTCATATCGCCCACATAGCACCAAACCACCGCGCAAAACTGTTTGCCATGCAGATGTTCAGGAAACGGTGGTCCCGGAATAATCATGGTGGCTGCAAACCCATTCAGCTCATCCGGAGCCTGGTGAATAAACTCGTGATACCAGGTCATAATTTCATCGGTCTTTTCAATAGGCCACAAGGTGGGGCCACCAAAAACTGTTTTTACCGGATGTCCCTGAAATTTGAACGAGGTAACAATTCCGAAGTTGCCGCCACCTCCACGAATGGCCCAAAACAGGTCTTCGTGCTGCTTCTCATTCACCGTCACAAACGAGCCATCAGCCAACACCATATCAGCTTCCAGCAGGTTATCAATCGTAAGCCCGTATTTGCGGGATAAATGGCCAACGCCACCACCCAGTGTCAGTCCACCAACACCCGTTGTGGAAATAATGCCGGCAGGAACAGCCAAACCAAAAGGATGGGTCCCATGATCGACTTCTCCCCACAGGTTGCCACCGCCTACACGAACGGTGTTGTCTTCAACATTTACACGAACATATTTGATGCCCGACAGGTCCAGAACAACACCATCGTCGCAAAGCCCAAGGCCTCCGGCGTTATGCCCTCCTCCCCGAACGGCTAGCAACAAGTTGTTTTCCCGGCAGAAGTTAACGGTGTAAATTACATCCGCAACATCTACACATTTTACAAAAAGGGCCGGGCGTTTATCAATCATTCCATTATAAACCTTGCGTGTTTCATCGTAGGCTTCATCTTCCGGACGAATAATTTCGCCTCTTATTCCGGCGGAAAATTCATCCATTAAGGTCGGGTCCAAATCTTTGACATGACGTACCATGTGTATTCATTTTTATAAATTACTTACTAGGTGGCAGCGAACCAGAATTGCTTTCTGCTCTGCCTGTATTCCGAAGTTGATTACCCCGAACGATAGCCCTTCTAAAGAACTATTGAGCTATGATCATGCCTTTCAATGACCAAAGTACAGCTAACACATCTTTTTGAGTTTCTTCATCAATGGTGTGTTTTTTAAGCGTATCCATAATATCATCCACCGTGTGCATGTATTCTGCCGGGCTAATATTCATACCCTTGTGCGCGGTGGGCATATCGCGCCCCGTGTATTTAGCGGGTCCCCCACTCCCTTCGCTGAAAAAATGAACACTGTGTTTCTTAATCTCGGCCAGTTTCCCGGGCGTTTCCAGATAAGGGCGAAAACGAGCAGCAATGGCCGGGTTGTGCATGTGTGCTTCCACGGCATCATCAACAATTCGGGTGATTCCTTCGGTTCCACCCAATCGGTCAAACAAACTTTTACTCATAACTTATTTTGATTTGCGTTACTATTTAGGCTTGCACAGGAGAACTTTTCCGAAAGCAAAACCAGTATAAAACAGCCTCATGCGCAATGAATATCATTAACCAGACAGGCCTGTTTATTCAAAGGTACGACGGGTTAGTACCACAAGGCTATCACAATTGACCCAAATATAAATACATTTAGGTCTTTTTATTTTCTTATAAAAAAAGGGCTTTAATCTGCTACCTGTTGCTGGTAGTCGGATGGCGAAAGGCCATACTTTTTGTGGAAGCACTTGGCAAAGTAAGAAGGGCTGTTGAAACCGGTTTCGTAAGCAATTTCAGAGATGTTTCCGCTCTGCTGGTTGATGAGCCCCAGCGCCTTATTTAACCGGTAATCCCGAACAAAATTATTGGGCGACATGCCCGACAGCGAGATCATTCGGCGATACAGTTGTGAACGACTATAACCCAAATGTCGTCCCAGGTCATCCACATGCAAATCCGGGTTCTGCCAGGTTTCCTCGATGTAATTCATTAGCCGGGTTAAGAACTTTTCATCAGCCGTGCTTAACACTTCAAATAAAGTGACATCAACCGGGACATTCAGCTTTTCGCTTCGGTACAGCTTCTTTACCTCGTGCGACACGACAATCCGGCCATTGGAAATATAAAACATCCGTTCCGCAGCTTTAACTGCTTTTTCAAAAAAGGGTTTATCCTCAGTTAGTGGCACACCAACGCTCATTCCTGTTTTTAGCATGGCCTTCGGACAATTCGCGGTATCGCTCCAGGCTTCAAATTGGCTCTGCACTTCAATGGCACACCAAACAGCTTGCGCTACCGACTTAAAAGAAACAATGAACCGATTACTCTCCTGTCGGGCAATGTTCCCTTCAAAACGGCTAAAAATGTCCTTAAACGAATGCAGGCAGTTTATGGGGTTTCCCCCTTCATGAATCCAAAGGCTGTCGTCCATAAACGTTTCATCAAATCCGGTGATCATGATCGTCCGGAATGCCGGGTCGGCAATAATGTTTAAATCCGCATCCTTTGGTTTCTCCGGATCTTTAATGCGCCCGAGAAAGGATTCTACCACTTCGGCATCTACTTCTATAATCTGATTGGGGACATCGCCATGCGCCTCGGTATGCATATCAATGATGTGTTGTTCGGAAGGAGCTTCAATCAGGCAAAAGGCCATTTTCCGATGCTCATCAAACCAATAGGTTAACCCCCGGCAACCATATTGTTTCTGAATAGCTAAATCTTGCTGGTGTAAGCGGGCAACAACTTCAGCGGTTACCTCGTCCGATACATCGTGGCGATCCATGAAAATTGGCATATGACGCGTATTAAAGGTTGCATGTCTTCATTCAACTTCTTTATACCGCATTTAACGGCAATTTGTTTTAGAAGAATCCGGAATATGAATTTCGGAGCGCTTTATGCCAAAGCGAAGAAAAAAGGGAAAGATCAAATGGTGGGCGAATTTAAAGCCCATTATGCTTCGAACAGCAGCTTATCGGAGCACAAAATGAAGGAAAATAACCGGCTATTGCTCCGGGGCTGATTCCTCTCTGCAACTGACACATATGGTGCGCGCCAAGGCTGCAACAACAATAAAGCTAAGTCCTAAAACCAGGCGGTATTCAGTAAGTGGGTTGTCCGGAATCAGGTTGGTTAAAGCAATGACCAAGGCCAGAAAAATAACCACCAACAAACCCATTAACATATTTCGAAGTGTTTTACGCTGTTTCTTGTTTAACATCCTTTTTAGCTTAAACAATTATTGTTATTTGGAACAAAGAACGCAAAGAGCGGCTTTAAAGTACCGCTCTTTGCTGTATCATTTTTGGGAACATCTACTTTCAAGATAAAAACATGTTTGAAAGGCTATGGTCCCTTTTGTTTACTATTCGTTTTGCCCGAAAGGAAAAGCTTCAGAAGGAACGCGTGCTTCCTCCAGAATAGCTTGCATCTCGGCAACAATGTCGGGGTGCTGATCCGCAACATTGTCCTCTTCACCAAGGTCTGTTGACAAATCATACAGTTCGGTCGTCTGCTTTTCAGCATTAAACACCTGGTAAGTCACGTATTTCCAATTGCCTTTACGAATGGCTTGTCGTCCGCCCATTTCATGAAATTCCCAGTAAAGATGATCGTGCTCTTTCTGACTATCTTCACCCAGCAGGGTTGGAAGAAGAGAAATTCCCTGAATGTTTTCCGGAGCCTTTTGGCCTACCATATCGGCAAAAGTAGGCAGCATATCCCAAAATGCCGAAACATGATCAGACTGACTGCCTGCCTGAATTTTTCCGGGCCAGCTGGCAATCATCGGCACCCGAATACCCCCTTCGTATAAATCGCGTTTGTACCCTTTTAACGGGCCATTGCTTTTAAAATAATCCGGATCAGCTCCACCTTCTTTATGCGGACCATTGTCTGAAGTAAAAATAACCAGCGTGTTATCTGCCAGCCCCAGTTCTTCCAGCTTAGCCATGATTTCGCCCACCTGATCATCAAGCAAAGTTACCATAGCGGCGAAAGCAGCATGCGACTCGGGCTGAGAACCATAAGGTCCTTTCCGAAAGCCTTTGCCTCCATCAACCCCTTTGTAATTGCGCTCCGGATCAAATTTACCTCTGAATTTGGCCATGTATTCTTCTGGAGCAAATAGCTCAGCATGTGGAATGATCGAAGGATAATACATAAAGAAAGGTTGCTCTTTATTATCCTCTAAAAAGCGAAGTGCTTCCTGATGAATCAAGTTAGGCGCATAAACGCCTCTGGCTTGTCCGGCATTTTCCTCCAACACCACTTTTTCCTGGTTGCTCCACAAATGATCCGGATAATAGTGATGCCCCAATCGTTGGCAGTTGTATCCATAAAAAACATCAAATCCTTGCTTATTCGGATCGCCTTCTGATCCCGGGAAACCTAAGCCCCACTTACCAAAAGCACCTGTGGTGTATCCTTCTTCCTGCAACATTTTAGCCAAGGTGAAGGTGGTTTCAGGAATGGGATACTGTCCTTCCGGATTGACTTCCCGATTTCCTCGAACAGGCGCATGCCCGGTGTCCATTCCGGTAAGCAAAGAGGATCGTGATGGCGCACACACCGTGGTTCCCGAATAGTGCTGGGTAAAAAGCATCCCCTGGCTGGCCAATCGGTCGATGTTGGGAGTCTGAAATTTCTGCTGTCCGTAACAGCTTAAATCTCCGTAGCCCAAATCATCTGCCAAAATGTAAACGATGTTTGGTTTTGCAGGCTTGTTTTCTTCATTGCCTTGCTTCGCAGACTGACAGGCAGTAAGCGCAGAAAGCGCTGCTAAACCACTTAAAACGAATTGGTTCATAACTGTATTATTTTGAGTAGTATTTGTTCGTATGAAGCGACCAAGGTAACACATAAAGCCGCTAAAAACAAAGGCCCAATCGGTAAGATTGAACCTCCATTTATAACCTTAAAGCTCAAGCTTGAATTACTTGTTTTCCTGTGCAAACTGACGTCCGGCACGAATTGCTTTTAAATTAACTTCAACAATTTGCTCTCCTTTGCGGGCAAAAACTTCCCGGATTCCGTCTTCCAACTTGCTAAAATCAATATCGATAAACGGGCTGGCAGCTCCCAACATCACCATGTTCGAAGCCCGGGCATTACCGGCTTCTTTGGCAATTCCGTCAGCATCGATGGCCACAAAACGCGGCAAGCGATGAATTTCTTCCATCACCTTTTCATACTCCGGATAGTTGGGAATATTGATGAAAGGAGTCGTATTGGTTACCAGGTAACCCCGCTCAGATAAAAACGGCAAATACCGCAAAGCCTCCATCGGCTCAACAGAAAGAATCAGATCGGCTGTTCCCATCTGAATTAAGTCCGATGCAATGGGTTTATCTGAAATGCGCATGTGCGAAACTACCGCACCACCACGCTGGCTCATGCCGTGCGTTTCGGCCTGTTTAATGTGTAAATTATTTTCAAGGGCAGCTGTTCCCAAAGCAGCGGCAATCGATAAAATTCCCTGTCCGCCTACCCCGGCTAATATAATGTTTGATTTCATGTTTTCAATTTTTAATGGTTGGCATGACGACTTTGATTTCTTTTGCGACGGCTGGCACGCTGGATACATTCACGACGTGGGATAATAACCGACACCCCATCAAATTCCAGCTCTTCGCGGAATAACTTAACCAACTCGGCATGGTTCTTTTTCAATGGCACAATCACACGAATATGTGCCGGATCAACGCCGAGGCCTTCACAAATACTTTCAATTTTCCCCTGGGCTGATGAATCCTGTCCACCAGTCATTGAAACCGACTCATTGTCGGAAATGACAACCGTAATGTTCGATTTTTCATTCACCGCATCCAGCAAACCGGTGATGCCAGAGTGGGCAAACGTGGAGTCTCCAATAACCGCAACAGCAGGAACCAAACCGGCATCAGCCGCGCCCTTCGCCATGGTGATGGATGCGCCCATATCCACACAGGAATTGATCGTTTCGTAAGGAGGCAAAGCACCTAACGTATAACAGCCAATGTCCGAAAAAACACGCCCTTTGCCATAGTCGGCCAGCACTTCGTTCATCGCTTCATAGGCATCCTGGTGACCACATCCCTGACACAAAGCCGGAGGACGGTTCGCCACTACCGGGGGAACAGGAATTCCCTGGTAGATTTCTTTCCCGAGTGCTTTTCCAACTAAATCCGGATTCAGCTCGCCATCACGCGGCAAACTACCATCCAAACGTCCTTTTATTTGAGTGCCATTCGCAAAGTAACCTTTCAGGTCTTCTTCAACCAACGGATAACCTTCTTCCAATACCAAAATCTCATCACACTCGGCTTCCAGCTTTCTCAGCTGTTTTTCAGGAAGCGGATATTGTGACACTTTCAATACCGGGTAAGGACAAGCCTCGTCCTGGTAATTCTCCATCAGGTAGTTGTAGGTAATCCCGCAGCAAATAATTCCCAGGCTTTTTTCGTCGCCATCAATGTATTGATTGTAAACTGACTCTTCAGATAGTTTAACAAAAGCCGCCTGTTTTTCAAGCAGCGATTTGTACCGACGACGGGCAATAGCCGGCAAGAGCACAAATTGCTTGGAGTCCTGAGGCATGCTCAGCTGGTTTTCATCCAAAACCGGTTTCATGGCTACTCCTGCTCTGGAGTGTGCCAAACGGGTTGTAATCCTTAACATCACCGGAACACCTGTTTCTTCAGAAAGCGCAAATCCTTCGCGTGCCATATCGTAAGCTTCCTGCTGATTGCTTGGCTCCAGAACCGGAATCATGGCAAATTTGGCATAATACCGTGAATCCTGCTCGTTTTGCGAAGAGTGCATGGATGGGTCATCGGCCACAGTCAACACAAAACCGCCATTTACACCGGTAATGGCCGAATTGATAAAGGCATCGGCAGCCACATTCAAGCCTACATGCTTCATACAAGCCATCGTTCGCTTACCGGCATAGCTCATTCCTAAAGCGGTTTCGTAAGCTGTTTTTTCGTTCGCCGACCATTTACTATGGAGCTTACGCTCAATGGCTAACTCATTGTCTTGGATATATTCAGTAATTTCGGTTGAAGGGGTACCCGGATAAGCATAAACGCCTGACATTCCACCGTCAATCGCTCCCTGTCCGACAGCTTCAACTCCTAATAACAAATGCTTCTGCATGGTATCGATTTATTAGTTCTTTTTTTCGAAGTCCAAAATTAGCAGCACAGACCAAAGAAACAATATAAATTGTCAGGTTTTAAATAAAAACTGACGCTCAACAAACAGATTTTGCTGCTAAATTTTCAAAAATCGACACTTCAACTTGAAAATTGAAACTACACACAGGCATTTTAAATAAAATCAATTGTTGCTCACCTCCAGGTCCAACGGCACCAATTAATCTTCCATACGCTGAAAGACATCTTCGGGATAAGCAATATTGGCTAAAAACAAGCCCTGAGGCGGCGCGGATGCCCCGGCAAGAGCCCGGTCCTTGGCTTCAATGACCTGTCGGAATCCGGGAATATCAAGCTTTCCCTGTCCCACTTCCACCATGGTTCCCACAATAGCCCGAACCATGTTACGCAAAAAACGGTCAGCTTTAATAGTAAACATCAGCTGCTGGTCTTTCTCCACCCACCGGGCATAATAAATCTGACAGTTGTTGGTTTTCACATCGGTGTGCAACTTACTGAAACTGGTAAAATCGATGTAATCAAACAAAACCGCGCAAGCCACATTCATTTGGTGCACATCAAGTGGACGGGTAAAATACCAGGAAGTTTCGCGGGCAAACGGATCCTTGCGCTGGTTGATGAAGTAATGGTAAGTTCGCGAGGTGGCATCAAAACGGGCATGCGCCTGCGGACCAACTTTGCTGATTCGAAAAATCACCAGGTCAGGCCCCAGAAAACTGTTCATTTTGTAGGTAAAATCCGGATGATCAAGAGCGGTTTTTTCCGACTCGAAATGGGCTACAAAATAACTGGCATGAACCCCTGTATCCGTTCGCCCGGCACCAGTAACAGCGATGGATTCCCGACAAATCGTACTCAGCGCTTTCTCCAGCGATTCCTGCACACTTTTGGCATTGGGCTGTACCTGCCAACCATGGAAACGGGTTCCATTATAAGCTAACTCTATAAAATATCGTTGTTTCAAAACATAGCATTTTCCGCAAATGTAAAAAAGATAAGCTAAAAGGCTGAATGGAAGTCTGAAATTATTAATTTTACAGCTCTTTCAGCGGGAAGTTAACTTAACAATTTTTAACAAAGTTACATCCTTTTTAGAAGATCATTAAACTATTTTCGTGAACCAAAATCGAAACAAATAATTAAAATATGGATCAAGCAGTTGATATTCGTGAATTGAATGAACGAATCCAAAAAGAAAGTTCTTTTGTGGATTTGATCAGTTTGGAGATGAACAAGGTCATCGTAGGTCAGAAGCACCTGGTAGAAAGCTTATTAATCGGATTGCTTTCCGGTGGTCATATCCTTTTGGAAGGGGTTCCGGGATTGGCTAAAACCTTGGCGATTAACACCCTCTCGCAAACCATTAATGCCGACTTTGCCCGCATCCAGTTCACCCCTGACCTGTTACCTGCCGACTTGCTGGGAACACTAATTTACAGCCAGAAAAACGAAGAATTCATCATTAAAAAAGGGCCTATTTTCACCAACTTTGTTTTGGCCGACGAGATTAACCGGGCCCCCGCCAAAGTGCAGTCGGCCTTACTGGAGGCCATGCAGGAGCGCCAGATTACCATTGGCGATGAAACCTTCAAATTGCAGGAACCATTTTTAGTAATGGCCACCCAAAACCCCATTGAGCAAGAAGGAACCTACCCGCTGCCTGAAGCTCAGGTTGACCGTTTCATGTTGAAAGTGGTCATCAATTATCCGAAAAAGGAAGAAGAAAAAATGATTATTCAGCAGAACCTGCTGAAGCAATTCCCCAAGGCAACAACCATCCTTCAACCACAAGATATTTTAAATGCCCGCGATGTGGTGAAAGACGTTTACCTGGATGAAAAAATAAGCAAATACATTGTCGATATTGTTTTTGCAACCCGCGAACCCAAAGAATACAAGCTCGAAAAATATGCCGACATGATTTCGTACGGAGGATCGCCCCGTGCAAGTATCAGCCTGGCACAAGCAGCCAAAGCCTACGCCTTCATTAAGCGCCGGGGCTATGTGGTTCCCGAAGATGTGCGTGCCGTTTGTCACGACGTAATGCGCCACCGCATTGGTTTAAGTTACGAAGCCGAGGCCAACAACATCACATCCGAAGAAATCATTACAGATATTTTGAATACGATTGAAGTTCCTTAGAACGAGTTATGAGTTACGAGTTGTGAGTTGCGAGTTGGGCAACTTGAAACTTTAAACTTTGAACTTTCACAAACTTGTAAATATGGAACACACAGAGCTATTAAAAAAAGTACGGAAAATTGAGATTAAAACGCGAGGGCTCAGCCGGAATATCTTTGCCGGCGAGTACCACTCGGCTTTCAAAGGCCGTGGTATGGCTTTCAGCGAAGTGCGCGAGTACCAGTTTGGCGACGATATTCGGAACATCGACTGGAACGTAACCGCCCGCTACAACAAACCGTACATCAAAATTTTTGAGGAAGAACGTGAGCTAACGGTCATGCTGCTGATTGATGTCAGTGGTTCGCGTGATTTTGGTTCGCTGGACAAGTTCAAAAAGAATGTCATCACCGAAATTTCAGCGATCCTGTCTTTTTCGGCCATTCAAAACAACGATAAAATCGGGGTCATTTTCTTTTCGGAGAAGATTGAGAAATTCATTCCACCCAAAAAGGGAAAATCGCACATTCTGCGCATCATCCGCGAGTTGATTGATTTTGAACCGGAAAACAAGGGAACCAACATCACCGAAGCGATTCGTTACATGACCAACGCAATCAAAAAACGATGTACGGGATTCATTATTTCCGACTTTCTGCATAACGAACCCGACTTTGATAAAGCACTGACCATTGCCAATAATAAACACGACATTGTGGCCCTGCGCATCTACGATGAACGGGAAACACAACTGCCGCCCATTGGTATGATCAAGCTAAAAGATGCCGAAACCAACGAATACACGTGGGTGGACAGCAGCAGCAAAAAAGTGCGCGACACCTATGCCCAGTGGTGGCAGGAAACCAGCCGAAAACTGGATACCAGTTTCAAAAAGAGTGGCGTGGACTATGCCGACATCAATACCAATGAGGACTATGTAAGATCATTGATGACGCTTTTCAAAAAGCGGGGCTTAAAAGCATAACAGCATGAAAAAACTAAAATACCTGGCGGTTGGAATGGCTTTATTTTTATTGGAAGCGCCAACCGTTCAAGCACAAAAAATACAAGCACGCGCTGTAATCGACTCCACCAATGTTTTGATTGGAGACCAACTCAAACTGCGCCTTGAGGTGGATCAGCCCAACAATGTGATCCTCGAGTTTCCGGAGATCAGCGATTCACTTTCTTCTTCGGTTGAAGTCATTGAAAAATCTCCTCTGGACACGTTTCAGCTGGATGCCGAGAATCAAATTAAAATCATCCAAAACCTGACCATCACCTCTTTTGACAGTGGCCGGCAGGTGGTTCCCCCCTTCTATTTCCGCTTGAAATATGAAGACTTGTACGATACCATTGAAACCTTGCCTGCTGAGTTTTTTGTGCACAGCATGCCCATTGATACCACCAAAGGGCCGGTTGACATCAAAAGACCTTATGAGGCTCCGGTAACACTGAAGGAAGTTTCTCCTTACATTTTAGGAGTCATATTGATTGGAGCCCTGCTTTTCTTTTTGTTCTATTACATTCAGCGTCGACGCCAAAACAAGCCTATTTTTGTGAAACCGCCGAAACCCAAAGAACCGGCACACATTATTGCTTTGCGCGAATTAGACCGAATTAAAGAAGAAAAGCTATGGCAGAGTGAAGAGATCAAAACCTATTACAGTTTGGTATCCGACACGCTGCGAACCTACATCGAAGACCGGTTTCAGATTCAGGCCATGGAGTACACTACCGTTGAAACCGTGCAGGCCTTTGAACAACAAAAAAACCTGATTTCGGCCAAATCACTGGAAGAACTGAAAAGCATTCTCAACTTGTCCGACCTGGTAAAGTTTGCCAAATACCATCCCCTGCCGGATGATCATAACCTGACGTTGATGAACGCTTACTTTTTTGTGAATCAAACCAAACAGGAAGATAAAAAAACAAGTCAACCGCAAGATGACCGCGAAGGCGAAGAGGTTGATTTAAAATAAGGAAAAATGATGAACGGAGTAACCTATAAAAATCCGGAGTTCTTTTACCTGTTGCTGGTACTCATTCCCATGATTGCGTGGTATCTTTTCAAGTACCGAAAAGCAGGAGCAAGCATCCGGTATTCAACCTTAAAGGGATTTAGCGGCTTATCGAAAAGCTGGAAACACTACCTGCGCCATTTGCCCTTTGTTTTGCAACTGGCCGGTATTGCATTGCTAACTGTCGCACTGGCCCGCCCGCAATCCTCCAATAGCTGGCAGGATGTAACCACCGAAGGAATTGACATTGTTATTGCCCTCGATATCTCCAGCTCAATGCTTGCGCGCGACTTTCAGCCCAATCGCTTGGAAGCAGCAAAAAATGTGGCTACCGAGTTTATCTCCGGCCGTCGCGATGACAAAATGGGACTGGTTGTTTTTTCAGGCGAAAGCTTTACCCAGTGCCCGTTAACCACGGATCATGCGGTTCTGATCAACCTTTTCCGGGATATTGAAAGTGGCATGATTGAGGATGGAACAGCCATCGGAAACGGGCTGGCAACCTCTGTGGCTCGCCTGAAAGAGAGTGATGCCATTAGCAAAGTCATTATTCTGCTGACTGACGGGGAAAACAACCGCGGCGAAATAGCTCCGGAAACTGCTGCCGAGCTAGCCAAAACTTTTGGCATCCGGGTTTACACGGTTGGTGTCGGAACCATTGGTACCGCGCCCTACCCCATGGAAACGCCTTTCGGAACACAAATGCGTGAGGTGGAGGTAAAGATTGATGAGGAAACCTTGCAGAAAATAGCAGACATTACCGATGGACGTTATTTTAGGGCCACCAACAACGATAAGCTGGTTCAGATTTACGAGGAAATTGATCAGCTGGAAAAATCAAAAATGGAAGTGAAGGAATACAGTCGGAAAGACGAAGAGTTCAGTCGGATGGCTATGCTGGCCGGAGTTGTTCTTCTTCTGGGACTCTTCCTAAAAACAACCTTATTCAGAAACATTCCTTAATGACACAAACGATGGAAATGTTCAGATTTGCACATATTGAATACCTATACGCACTGGCCGTTATTCCAGTGCTCATCCTCCTGTTTTGGATTACACGACGAAGCCGGCGAAAAGCCCTCGAACGTTTCGGACAGCCGGAAACCATCAGCCAATTGATGCCCAACGTCAGCCGGTCACGACCGGTGGTTAAATTCATCATCTGGTTGCTGGCCATCAGTTCACTGATTGTGGCACTGGCCCGCCCTCAGTTTGGCAGCAAACTCAAAACAGTCAAGCGTCAGGGCGTGGAACTGATTATCGGTCTGGACGTGTCTAACTCCATGCTTGCCGAAGACATTCAACCTAACCGCCTTGAGCGGGCTAAGCGGGCTATTTCGCGTTTAATTGACAACCTGAGTGATGACAAAATCGGACTGATTGTATTTGCCGGCGATGCTTACACCCAGCTGCCAATTACCACTGATTATCCTTCGGCCAAGCTATTTTTAAACTCAGTGAGTACCGACATTGTTCCACGACAAGGAACAGCCATCGGTGCGGCCATAGAGCTGGCCCGGGTGTCTTTCAGCCCGCAGTTTGAAGGCAACAAAGCCATCATCATCATTACCGATGGTGAAAACCATGAAGACGATGCCATTGGTGCGGCTAAAGCAGCGGCCGAAAGTGGTATTATTGTGCATACCATTGGCATGGGATTACCCCAGGGAGGGCCCATTCCGGTTTCTGTAAACGGACAAAAGGACTACCGGAAAGACAAGGATGGCAAGGTGGTAATTACCAAGCTGAATGAAGAGATGCTGCAGCAAATTGCAGCAGCCGGAAGCGGCATTTATGTGCGTGCCAATAATGCTCAGGTAGGCTTAAACACCCTCTTTAACGAGATTGACAAGATGGAGGAAGCAGAAATGGAATCATTGGTTTATTCTGACTATGAAGACCAGTTTCAGTGGTTTTTAGGATTTGCCATCCTGATGCTTCTTGTTGATTTTCTGATTTTAGAACGGAAAAACAAATATTTGAAAAACATCAAACTATTTGGATGATGAAAAAACAAGTGATCTTACATACAGGACTTTTAATCTTTATGCTCTTGCTGGGCATCAGTTCGCAGGCCCAAAACGAACGGAAGTTCGTACGGCAAGGAAACGAAATCTTTGAACAGGCCTTGCAGGACACCACCCAAATTGACACGGTGGCATTTAGCCAGGCTGAAACGGCCTACCGCAAAGCCCTGGACAAGCGACCGGATGATTTGAAATGGAACTTCAACCTGGGCGATGCCTTGTATAAGCAAATGAAGTTTGAAGAAGCAACTTCCAAGTTTGAAGAGATTGCCGAGAAAAGCGAAGATAAGTATGAAAAAGCCCGGGCTTTCCACAACATGGGAAACTCGATGATGATGCAAAACAAACTGGATGAAAGCATTGAGGCTTACAAAAAAGCGCTTCGCAACAATCCGGATGACCTGGAAAGCAAATACAACCTGGTGTACGCCATGAACCTGAAAAAACAGCAGGAACAACAGCAACAGCAGCAACAACAAAACCAGGATCAGAATAAAGACCAAAACAAGGATCAGCAGGATCAGAATAAGGATCAACAGCAAAACAAAGACCAACAAGATCAAAACAAAGATCAGAACAAGGATCAAAATAAAGACCAGCAAAAGCAGAATCAAGACCAGAACAAACAAAACCAGCAGCAACAGCAACCTCAGCAGCAAAAAATTTCAAAGGAAAATGCGGAACGGTTGTTGCAGGCTCTGCAAAACGATGAAGAAAAAATTCAAGAGAAAGTAAAAAAAGCGAAGGCCGCCAAAGCGCAGCAACGCAAAACCGACAAAGACTGGTAGTTCATAATTTCTTACTTTTGCACCAAATTTTAGTCAAAGCATAATTAAGCACAATGATTAAAAAAATTATAGTCACACTATTGTTACTTATTCCGGCCTTTTTTGCCGATGCCGACAGCGTAAAGTTTAGCATGTCGGGGCCCAATGTGGTTTCTGTGGGCGAGCAGTTTCGTTTATCCTTTACCTTGAATGAACGTGGCTCAAACCTGCAGTTACCCGAAATCTCCAGTTTTGATGTACTTATGGGGCCCTCCACATCGCAAAGTTCCAGCATCCAGATCATCAATGGAAAAACGACGCAAACGGTCAGCTTTTCTTACATTTATATTTTGCGCGCCAAGGAGGAAGGTACTTTTACCATTCGCCCGGCCTCCATTCAGGTTGATGGCAAGGTATACGAGTCCAACGAACTCAAAATTCAGGTGGTAAAAGGCCAAAAGCCACAAACTTCTTCAGGCGGGCAGCAGCAACAGCAGCCTGCATCTTCAGCCACAAACATTGGCAAAGAAGATTTGTTTGTCAAAGTGGATCTGGATAAACGCCGTGTTTTTAAGGGAGAACAAATTATTGCCACCGTAAAAATCTATGTGGCTCCGGAAGTGCCCATTACCAGTTTCGATGATGTAAAACTCCCCTCCTACGCTGGATTCTGGACTCAGGAAATTGATATTCCCAATCAAATCAGCTTCACCCGCGAAGTGTTCGACAATAAAATTTACCAGGTGGGTGTGCTGAAGAAGACCATTCTTTTCCCGCAACAAACCGGAAAAATAACCATCGATCCCTTTGAAATTACCTGTCTGGTTCGTCAGCGTATTCGGCAACAGCGCAGCTTTTTCGATGATTTTTTCGACAATTATCGTACCCTTCAAGCCAAGGTTGTGAGCGACCCGGTTAGCGTCAACGTAAAAGAGCTGCCATCGCCACCTGCCAGCTTTGCCGGCGGAGTTGGAAAACTAAACTTCAGGGCCTCGGTTGACCGGCAGCAACTCAAATCAAACGAAGCGGCCACCTTGAAAATTACAATTTCCGGAAACGGAAACCTGCGACTGATTGATGCTCCCAAGGTTGAATTTCCGGCCGATTTTGAAGTTTACGACCCTAAAACCGATGAAAAACTAAAAGCTTCAACCAATGGACTTACGGGCACTAAAACATTTGAATACTTGTTTATTCCTCGATTTGCCGGCGAATACACCATTCCGCCCATCAAGTTTGCCTCTTTCAATCCTTCCACCGGAAAGTACAGCTACCAGCAATCGGACGAGTTTGTGCTGCAGGTTGAAAAAGGAAGCGACGACCAGAATACGACAGTAACCAGCGCGTATTCGAAAGAAGACGTGCGCTTTATTGGTAAGGACATTCGTTTCATCAAACAAGGGCAGTACAAGCTAAAAACCAAGGAATCGTCCTTCTTTGGAAGTCTGGCTTTCTACCTGATTTATCTTGGTGCCTTGTTGCTTTTTGCCATGGTTGCCTTGGTGTACCGAAAAAAGCTAAAAGAAAATGCCAACGTTCAACTGGTTAAAAACAAAAAGGCTAATAAAATTGCACGCAAACGCTTGAAAGCCGCTGCCACTCATTTGAAACAGAACCATGACGAGGCCTTTTACGAAGCCGTTCTGAAAGCTTTCTGGGGTTACTTAAGCGATAAGCTGAGCATTCCGGCAGCTGATTTAAATCGGGAAAATGCAACAGAATCGTTGAAAAAACGACAAGTTCAGTCAGAAATCATTTCCGAATTTATTCAGATTGTCGATACCTGTGAATATGCCCGTTATGCGCCAAGTGCGGTTGAAGGGACCAAGGAAGACCTTTACCAAAAGGCAGCAGCCTTGATGGGAAAACTGGAAAAACAAATTCGTTAATACCTGAAACAATGAAGACTATTTTTCAAATCATATTATTCGCTCTTTTTTCAGCAAATGCTGTGGCCCAAAACAGCCTGCTGGAAAAAGCCAACGAACACTACACCAAGCAAGAATACCAAGAAGCCATTGACACTTACCTGGAAATTTTGAACGGCGACCAGGAATCAGCCGAAGTGCATTACAACTTGGGAAATGCCTATTACAAAACCGGTCAGGTCACCCAAGCCATCATCAGTTACGAGCGAGCCAAGTTACTGGCTCCAAACGATGAAGACATTCAATTCAACCTGGATTTGGCCAATCAGCATGTGGTGGATGCCATCGATCCGCTGCCCCAGGTTTTCTTCGTGCGTTGGTGGCATAACATCGCCAATAAGTTTTCAACGGACGGCTGGGCAAAAATCAGTGTATTCTCCTTTGTCTTGTTTTTGTTGCTTGCCGGCATATTCTTTTTTACCCGCACAGTAGCCATCAAACGACTTTCATTCTGGTTTGGAATATTAATCGTAGCCATTTCCATTTTTAGTTTTAACTTTGCCGCGCGGCAGAAAAAACGCATGACTAGCCATAATTTTGCCATTATAACTCAACCTAGCGTAACCGTAAAGAGCTCTCCTTCCGAAACCGGAACGGATTTGTTTTTGATTCATGAAGGCCTAAAAGTCGAAATAAAAGACAGTTTAGGAAGTTGGCGAGAAATCCGAATAGCTGATGGGAACCAGGGATGGTTACCTGAAAACAGCATAGAGAAAATCTAAAAAACTGCCGGCAACTGCCGGTTTTTTTATTGTTTGATAATTTTTGACAACCATTTTAAAATAGAGTTGTTTAACTCATAAATTTAAAACCATGGCTTATAATTTACTTAAAGGTAAAAAAGGAATTATTTTCGGAGCACTAAATGCAGATTCCATTGCATGGAAAGTTGCTGAGCGCGCTCATGAAGAAGGAGCAACCTTCACATTAACCAATACTTCCGTTGCCCTACGTATGGGAAACACTGCAGAATTAGCTGAAAAATGCGGTGCTGAACTTATTGCAGCTGATGCAACTAATGTTGAAGACCTGGAAAACCTGGTTAAGAAATCGATGGAAGTACTGGGTGGAAAAGTTGATTTTATCCTCCACTCCATTGGTATGTCACCCAATGTTCGCAAAGGACGTCACTACAGTGATCTGGACTACAAATCGCTGGAGAAAACGCTGGACATCTCTGCTGTTTCATTCCACAAAGTATTGCAGGCAGCCCGAAAACTGGATGCAATCAATGAGTGGGGCTCTGTTGTTGCCTTATCGTATGTTGCTGCGCAGCGCACATTTTACGGATACAACGACATGGCTGATGCCAAAGCATTGCTTGAGTCCATTGCACGTAGTTTTGGCTACATCTACGGACGCGAGCGCAATGTTCGTATCAACACCATCTCGCAATCACCCACAGTTACCACTGCCGGAAGCGGCGTGAAAGGAATGGACAAACTGCTCGATTTTGGCGAACGGATGTCTCCACTTGGCAATGCAACCGGCGATGAGTGTGCCGACTACTGCATCACTCTATTTTCGGATCTGACCAGGAAAGTGACTATGCAGAACCTGTTTCACGATGGTGGATTCTCTTCGATGGGAATGAGCCTGAGAGCCCTTGAACAATACGAAAAAGGCTTGGACTGCGACTGTGAATGCGGAGATGCTGAAACCAATCACAAATACGATTAATCATCGGTATCAATCATACAAAAAAAGCGAAGCAGGAATCCTGTTTCGCTTTTTTTGGCGGCTACTAAGCCTTTAAAAACATCAGATCGTCCTGGTAATCGATCTGGATATCCTCATGCAGCTTGCTTAATCCAGTTTCAATTTTAGCCACCTGGCGTGCATAGATATTTTTCAGTGCCACATGACGCGATAAGGGAATTTTTGATGTTCGTACCCTTCGGCAAAAATAAACAAGCAAATCCAGCTCCGTGGTTTTAATCCCCGAATACTTGATGTATTTGTTGGTGTCCTTTAAAATTTTGCGCAGCCCTTTTTTGATCAGGTAAGTATTTTTCATGTTTATACCTTCAAACCCCAAATCAATCTCTTCCTTTACCGCCTCAATATAGCCCTGTTCATCATCGGCCTGAAAAAGCAAATAAGTAAGTAACTCCTTATTTTCCTTTTTGTATTTAGCCAGCCGAATGCACAAAGCCTGCAACTGTTCCGGCGGATAGATTTTCAGCTCGTCCCGCAATTCTTTAAGTGAAGAAGCTTTCATAGCATCTACTTCGTTTTAGTTCCAATGGGGCGTGAAAGTCCCCTTCTTTGTCCGTTCTATTTTTTTTCTGTAAAATCGGCCGGAAAATTTACCGGCAAAAGTTTATCGCCCGAACCTGTGCGAATCCAGCTTTCAAAAGCACGTTCGCCTTCCTGGAGTACAATCACCCGGGCACCGTTTTCCAAATCGCCGTAGGTTGTTTTCCCTCCTGAAAAGCGTCCGTAAGTAAGTGCCATGTCACGATAGTAGGCCATGTAGTCGTTCACATGGTCGTGCCCGACAAAGGTGCCCATAACATCGCCAGCCTGCAACATGGACGCCAACATGCCGGTGTTAATTTTCGGGGCGCATTCATCTTCGAAACGCACACCAATCGCCGGATTCTTTTCATTCCGGTAAGCTTCGCGGTATTCGGGCAAAGGAATATGAAAAAAAGCCAGGGCCGGCAAAACAGCTCCGTTCTTTTCCTTTTGCTTGCGGCTCTGCTGCTGATACCACACCACCTGACTTAAATCGAACCAGCCATAGCCGTCAACGCCTTCCAGCGTGCTGTACGCATTCGAATCCATGCAATAAAGCACCGCGGCATTCTCATCAGACGTTGATGACTTTACTTCCAACACATAGTTCCCGTAGCCATTTACCTTCTTAACTTTGGGTTGCAATAAGCTGTAAGGAATCTGGCGGATCATTTCCGTTAGTTCCGCACGCGATACGCCATGTTCATCATCATGGTTGCCAAAGACCACTGCAAAAGGAATTTCCCTTTCTACACAAGGGTTTAAGGCCAATTCCCATCCTTCCTGCACTGGCTTTCCGGTTACAATATCACCGGTATAAACCACCAGATCCGGCTTTTCCTGGTCCAGTATCTTGTCCATGGTTTCAAACGCAGCTTTTGAGGCCGGGTCTTTCGCCTTAATATGCATATCGGTAAACTGAACGATCTTAAAGGTTTGATCAGTATTAAACTGTAAACGATGCTCCTGACTCCATCCTGGAGTGGTTAGCATGACTAAAAGAATGAGTACGAAGTTCAAGCGTTTTTTCATAAGCTCCCTATTTATCGTTATTTTTGTCGGTTTCAAATAACAGCATTCCCACAACATAAAGCAAGCAATTGCAAAATTATCATTTTGACACTTTTTTATCAAAAAAGTCAAAACTTGCTGATAACAACAAAATTGACAACGAGACGTTTATTACAAACATGAAAAAAATATTCAACCACATCCCATTTCAGGTCAAAGTAGCCGTTACCATTCTTTACTTAGGAGTTATTGCCCTTCTTTCATTGCTTCCTGTCAAGGATTTGCCACAGGTGCCGCTGTTTCCCGGCGCCGATAAACTGATCCATGCCGGCATGTACTTTGTTCTTTCCGTGCTTAGTTTATGGACCTTTCATACCAGCAAAGTTGCACGCTGGAAATTGTATGCCTTTGTGATCAGCTGGGGTTTATTTATGGAGATTTTACAGATTCTGATGCGTTCAGGGCGTCAGTTTTCCATGCTCGATATTGTGGCTAACACCACCGGGGTTGTTCTTGGAATTGCCCTCTATAAAGTGCTGAATGCACAGCTTAAGCTACAACAGGCTTAGGGCTCAATGGGCTCTACTTTTTCAATTAAATCAATAGCAACATCAGCAAAAACGACACATCCAAGGCTTTCAAAACGCAGCACAATTCGTTTCTTTCCACGCACTTCCGCAATTTCTCCTTCAACGCCTTGGAGCACCCCCCCAACCACTTTAACTTTTTGTCCTTTTGTTACTGCCTCACTCGTAACACAAACCGAAGCATTCACCTTATCCAGGAACAAGCGCAGGTCTTCGAGCTGTTTCTCCGGAATTTCGGCGGCCACACCTCCAAAGGTTACATAAGCCACAACGCCGCTTGTCCGCAACACATCCGCATACTCAGCCTGGCTGACACGCACAAACAAGTACCCTTTCAAAAGAGGTTCTTCAACTACTTTAATCCGATCGCTCCATTTCTTTTTCTGGATACGAAGTGGCAAATAAGCTTCAATGCCTTTATACCTTAAATCCTCCAAGGCACGTTTTTCAGCTCTGGATTTGACATAAACGGCATGCCATTTGTATACCCCCTTTTTGATCATAGTAAAAAAACTTAAAGTTCTGACGCAACCATTGTTAAAAAAAAACATCAACTAAGAAGTTGAACCAGGGTTACCTTTTTTGTTTATTCGGAATTCATAATAAGTGAACATCCAATTTCGTTGGACAAAGGTATACATTTCAATGAATCGTTATAACGCTAAAAATAGAATTGACAGCAGATGATGGAATAAAACAAACGAATATGAAACGAACAAAAACCTGACAGACAAACGAATCATAACAAACCTGAAGTAGAATGAAAACAAAACGTTTTAATAACACAAAAAGCTGCTAAAAAACATATTCTCGATTTACCTTTGCACTTTCAAACTCGACTTTTATGACTGAATACTTGTTAAATATATTTGCTGCTATCACAGCAAGTTTCCTGCTTACTTATTTGTCAATTCCGCCAATTGTGCGCATTTCAAACGAAAAACACTTGTTTGACGAGCCCAATTCGCGAAAATTAAATAAAACAGCTATTCCTACCCTTGGTGGAGTAAGTATCTTCATTGGAGTAAGTTTAGGAGCCACCTTGTTTCTTGGAAGCCTGCATTTTTTTGAGCTTCGGTATATTTTTGCGGCACTGATTATGTTATTCTTCATTGGGCTAAAAGATGATATCCTGGTGATTTCTGCCCGCAAAAAGCTGATGGTTCAAATTGTTGCAGCCATCATTCTGGTTACCTTAGGAAATGTTGAGATTACCAATCTTTCAAACTTATTTTTCTTAAACCAGATTAGCGCATGGATCAGCATTCCGTTATCCTTCATGCTGTTGCTGTTCATCATCAATGCCATGAACCTGATTGACGGGATTGACGGCCTGGCATCCGGCATTGCCATTCTGGTTTCAGGTGTTTTAGGAAGCTGGTTCTTTGTTTCAGGACACATTCAATATGCCATTCTAAGCTTTGCCATTGCAGGTAGTTTACTGGCTTTTCTTCGCTATAACCTATGGGGAGGCGATAACAAAATTTTCATGGGAGATACCGGCTCTTTAATTTTGGGGGGGCTATTGGGAATTCTGGTCATTCAGTTTCTGAATTTGAATATCGCAGCGCCTACCTTGGTAAAAATGCAGAATGCACCGGCCTTTGTCCTGTCTCTGCTGATCGTTCCTGTAACCGATACGTTACGGGTATTCACGATCCGGATTTACCAAAAGCGGTCTCCTTTCTCACCCGATATGAATCACATTCATCACCTGCTGATTCGCTCAGGCATGAAGCATATTCAGGCCAGCTCATTTTTGGTTTTATACACCGCCTTTTTTGCTGCGTTTACGCTGGCAACAGCAACCTATTTGTCAAGCACCATCAGTTTTATGCTAGTGCTTGGAATGAGCTTTGGCGCCATCGCCCTGCTGAAAAAACGGACGGATAAGATTACGGAAAGAAGAGAGCAGCAAATCCGGCTTACCCGCCAAATTCTGTCAACAGGCCTTCCTTTACAGGAAGATCCGTTCCATATTCTGGAAACAAAGAAGAAGATTTATCAGAATTAACAGGCTTCGAAAAAGCTTGTTGGCAACATTTCCACAATCAGCTAATGGGTTTAGCTGCCGGGCAATTAGTGCCCAGGCCAACTATTTCAATTAGTCAATCAATGGAAACGCAAGACGGCTATTGAATGAATAGCTTCACGTAGAGCTTCCAGACAGACCAGTAATCAATGTAAGTTTATTGCCTTATCCGATTCGATCAGGATAAAGTTTCCCAAGCTAATCGCACGGCTCGTGCTTATTTCAAGGTAAACCGCACACGCAGTTCGGCACCAAAGCCCGAATCAAGCACTGCTCCGTTATCGTAAGCCAGTTTCAACGAAAAGGCCAGAGGCTTGGTGGGTAGATAATAATCGACCTGTGCAGCCAGCGACAACAATTCTTTCGGTCGAGGATACTCAGCCCAATGTTGTCCGTAGTGTTTGGAATAAGTTGCCAGGGTTTTCCAGCCAATTTGCTCCGACAGCCAGCCATTCATGCCTTGATGAACAGCCCACAGACGGGTGTTGGGAAATCCACTGGAAACACCATCCGCATTGAATCCGGGAATAAAAAGCGGTAACCCCACCATGCGATCATAGCTGACAAAGCCCGACCGGTAGACACTGTTGTTGAAATAATTGTCGCGCCCATTCCCCATCACCTCACCAGGCTTATCCGGATTGGGCTCTTTGTGGTACTTTCCACTTTGATGGCGCGTGTTGACATACTCAATAACCATTGCTTCCAAAGGCTGGTAAGGCTGGTGCTGTTTCCAGGAAACGCCCCAGAGTCCATCGGGCATATTTTCGAAACGCGTGCCGGAACCATCCTCCCAGGGATGCTGCCAGTAGAGCTCAACCGAGCTGTTTTCGGCTTCGCGGGTAAGCGAAAACGCATAATTACCCAATTGGTTTCCTGCAACATTATTCTGATCTGTCTCCGGCGCATTTTCGCTTCCGGTATGTCCCAAAACGTATCTCAGGTAATCTTCAAATCCCGGAAGTTCTCCATGTGTTGGAGAGGTCCCTCCCCAAAAAACCCAATGATCCAGTCCAAGCGACAAGCGCCATCCTTCAGCAATCGTATAATTCATATCCAGCCGCTTGTGGTGCAAATTCGCATCGTCCACAATCCGGTCATCCAGCAAAAAATATTCGTTGTACTCGAAGTCGAAGGCAAAACGACTAAGCCATCCCGAACGAAACAGCTGAAAGTTGGTCGTTCCGAAGCCCACACGCGGCATCGGACGCGCATTGTTCGACAAATACATATTTCCATTGGTCATACTCAAGCCATTGGCGAAAACCGGTTCCCCCTTGGCGCCCGCATGCAGGTACCATCCTTTATAGTGCAGCCGTCCCCAGTATTCATTGGGTTGAAGCACGGCATGTTCCGACAAACGTCCAGCCACACTCAGTCCATACGACAACTGCCATTGCTCCGGATCGAGTTCCTGAGGTTGCTGCAGCAAATGCAGGACAACGAGTTGTTGAAATGCGTCTGAGCCATCAACCATGCCCAGCTGGTTCATCTGCATCCAAAAAGGAAGCTGATTACCGGTAGAAACAAGCGTTCTTGACTCCAGACTTAAAGCGGGTTTGTTTGCTGTGTTTTGAGCCAGCAAACCCAAGGATAACAATAAAGGAAATACGAGTGTGACTATTTTCTGTACCATGGAATTGTAATGCTTTTGACACCATGCAGCGATGTCCTAAAACTAAACAAACTATTTGCACACAAAAGTGATGCGAATAGTTTGTTCGTTTGTTTTTAATTTTAAAAAGCAGACCTATAAGCCGGGTTCTGTATTCTCCGTCAGAAGACGAAGAACCTCTATCATTTATCTGGCCGCAGCATCACTGCTACGATCTAGCAACCTACCCCTCACGACTTTCAACCAAGTTGAAATGGAACGGGCCGCCCCTGGTCGTGATATATTTGGTCTTGCAACCCATGAGGTGTACGGCTTCCGAAGTTACCTCCGGAACCGGTGAGCTCTTACCTCACCTTTTCACCCTTTCCCCGACGAATCGAGGTGGTTATTTTCTGTTACACTACTGCAAGCTTTCGCCCGCCTTCCCATTAAGAAACATGGTGCCCTGCGTTGCCCGGACTTTCCTCCTTCCCCGATTGCTCAGGAAAAGCGATAGAGCGGTCTGCCCGGCAAAATTATGAAAAATGCTGATATTCCAGCACCCTGATGCCGTTTATTTTCTTAAAATAACCATTGTGGCGCCGTAGCCATATTCCTGAAAACTGGCATCTTGAAAGGCATATCGTTTGTATTTGTGCGACAGCTCACGACGGAGCTCTTGTTTCAAGGTTCCATGGCCTAAACCATGAATGAAAACCACCTTTTTCACCTGCTTTTTGATCGCTTCATCCATCTTTTCGTGAAAATGCTTCATCTGCAAGTCCAGCATTTCCTTGTTGCTTAGCCCTTTTGTATTATCAATCAGCTCATGAATATGCAAATCAACTTCCAGCAAATCGGTATTTTCAACCACCGGCTTAACCTTGCGTGCCGGTTCTTTCTGGCGAACCACTTTTTTCACTTCCTTTTCGGTCAGGTTCTCTATCGCCTTTTCCATGGCCGACTGGTTTAACTTCACCAGCATGGCCTTCTCGGTAAAGAAATCATTGGCGACAAAGCTGCCGGTTTTATAAAACTTCACCGGGTTCACTTTTACTGACGCTTCTACCGGCTTTTCCAGTCGGCTGGATTGCTCGCGAAAGCAAATCAGCTGGAAAAAGTACTCGGGCAGTCCGGCAATATCCACCTGGGCAATCGAATCGAGCCACAATTTGGTGTTGGGCTCCAGTTCTCCGGCTTCCTTGCTGGTGTATTCATTGTTTTTAAACTCTGAAAAATGATAGAGCACCGAAAAATTACTATCGTTGATTAAATACAGTTTAATGGATCCCTCCAACGGATTCCGGCTGTTGTCCGGCACAAAAGCCAACTGGAAATTCGGCTCATCGTTGCCTGCAATCATCACCGGGCTGGCTTTAACCGGCTCGGGTTCCGGAGTTGGTTTTTTCGGGCTGGCCTGCGCGGCAAACTGTTCAACCGAAGGTTTCTGGTTGATGTCCAGCTCTTCATTCACCACAACCAACTCGGTTACCAGGGTTGGAATTTCAAACCCATCGTCATTTTCAACATGAACCAGGGATTTGCTGATTATCTTGGTCACGATGCCTCCGCCGACATCATTCATAAACTTTACCCGATCTCCTACTTTTATCATTTCGTTCTATTTTTACTACAAAATTAAGAACAATTTTAACCGAAAATAATTATTCCGTACTTTTGCGGCCCATGAATGAAAAATCAGTCATAAAACCTGTTTTTAATCAAAGTGCTCAGGCCTTGAACTATGAGTTACCCGACAACCGGATTGCCAAATATCCGTTGGACGAGCGGGATGCCTCGAAATTGTTGGTGTGGAAAAATGGCGAAATCAGCGATGCCAGCTTTCGCTCCATTGCCGATTACCTGCCGGAAAAAAGCCTGCTGGTTTTCAACAACACCAAAGTCATTCGAGCACGTTTGCCTTTTCAGAAAAAAACAGGGGCCCAGATTGAAATCTTTTGCCTCGATCCGGAATCGCCGGCTGATTACCAGGTCGCTTTTCAGCAAACCCAAAAGTGCAGCTGGAATTGCATGGTGGGTAACCTGAAAAAGTGGAAAAATGAACCGCTGGAGAAAGAGGTTCTGGTAGATGGAAGGCCTGTTACGCTGGTGGCCAGCAAACAACAGCAAACTCCGGGCAATGTGGTGATTGAATTTAGCTGGAACGATGCGACGGTTGATTTTGCTTCCTTGATTGAGGCCAGCGGCATCTTGCCCATTCCCCCCTACCTGCACCGCGATACGGAGGCCAGCGACCTGGAGCGTTACCAAACCATTTACTCGAAAATTAAAGGTTCGGTGGCTGCGCCAACAGCCGGACTGCATTTTACCGATTCGGTTTTTGAAGCGCTGAAGAAAAAATCCATTTCCCTGGCCGAAGTGACCCTGCATGTTGGTGCCGGAACATTTAAGCCCGTCAAAGCGGCTACCATTGCCGAACACGAAATGCATGCTGAAAAGATCGTGGTTTCGCGTCCGTTGCTGGAGCAGCTTTTACAACACGAAGGGCCGTTGATTGCCGTTGGAACCACCTCCATCCGTACGCTGGAAAGTCTTTACTGGCTGGGGGTAAGCTTGCTTGAAAACAAGCAGCTTTCGCCCGAGAACCTCACCGTTGAGCAATGGTCGCCTTACCGCAAGGAGGAAAAACCGGCCGTAAAAACGGTGCTGAATGCCCTGCTGACTTACCTGGATGAAAACCAACTGAGTCACCTGGTGGCATCCACCCAAATCATTATTGTTCCGGGCTACGAATTTCAATTGGTCGATGGCATGATTACCAACTTTCACCAACCCCAAAGTACCCTCCTCTTGCTCATTTCAGCCTATTTGGGCGACGACTGGCAACGGGTTTACCAGCACGCGCTGAACAACAACTACCGCTTTCTGAGCTATGGCGACAGCAATTTGTATTTGAAGTAAAGTGAGAGTCAGTTTTCGGTTGTCAGTTGTCAGTTGTCGGTTGTCGGTTGTCATCATTTTTATGCTCTGTGGTTAGAAGGCTTGTCATTGATCGTCATTATTTGTCAATCATGGTCATTCATTGTATGCTCGATTCTCACTATTTTCCATTTGACTTCGTGTGTTCTTTTCTTCGCAGTTCTCTTTGCGTCTTTGCGGTTAAAAAGGAGTGTTGTCAGTTGTCGGTTATTCGGATTGTTCGTGCCCTCGTGCGTTCTTGACTTCGTACCTTCGTGCCCTCTCCCTTCTCCCTGCTGCCTGGCTCATCTGCTCACTTCTCCTTAACCCATCCGTCCCGGTTCCCGGGCCACCTTCCCTTCGAGAATGGAAGGAAATCCAACCACTAGCGTAAGGTGCGTTTCATAAAACCTACTATATAACTCTTTTTAGAGTATTGCTTATCAGTGAGTTTTAGGAGGCTGTTTTTAGCTTGGTTAACTGTTTTTCCAAATAAGCTATTTTCCTTTTTCTCCATATTTTCTGTTCCGAATTGGTTAGATTTTTGTCGTACGATCTTTGTTGCTTAATCATTGCGTATATTATTCTGGCTAATTTGTGGGCTGTTGCAACAACTCCTCCTCTTTTGCCAAGACGGGCTTTCATTCTTCTTGCATAGTCGCCCATTGGGCCTTTATTTTGGGACATACTGCAACATGCCATCCTCAATGTTTGCCCGGCATGGTTTTTTTTCTTTTGCATTTTGCTACTGATTATTTTTCCGCCGGTGATTTTCGTATTGGGAGACACATTCAGCCATGCCGAAAAGTGCTTCCCGTTTTTCCATTTGCTCATGTCTGTTCCTATTTCCGATATTAGTTCAACTGCGCTAACTTCACTGATCCCGTCAACCTCGCACAGATCAACACCAACAATAGCCTTTAAGACAGGCCGCACATTAAAGTTAAACTCGTTTTTTCTGGGCTTTTTTTTTACTCGTTACCTCTGTAATATCACCATCTTTCATTTTTGCCGTGATGGACAACAATGTTTCCTCGATTTTAGAATCACATTCTTTTATCTGAGATTGATAAAAATGGTACTCCTGACAGGCCTGTTTGAGCGTAAACAGATGTTCATCTTTCCAAATACCGGTCAATGATTTTTTTATTTCTTCGTCACTGGCCTTGATGCGACGGTCCTTCATGCAAATCAATTTATCAGGATCTCTTTCCCCGTTTACGATGGCAGAGACCATCTTCATTCCGGTTTTTCCCAAAATGTCGCTGATGACCACATGCAGTTTAATGTTCATTAGTTCAAGCGATTTCTGCATTCGCCTGGCACAGTCTGCCCCCATAGTCACAAGTTTCTTCCGGTGGCGGACATACGTACGCAAGACCCGCGTATCAATATCGGGTTGAAAGCTCTTTTGCAATAGCCCGCAACTGTGGAGCTTTTGGATCCAGATGGCATCGGTGTCGTCTTTTTTCCTGCCCGTAACATTCTTGACATGTTTCGCATTTACCAGATAAGGTTCGATGCCGGCTTCTTCTAACAGCACATACAGACAAAGCCAATAAACACCTGTGCTTTCCATTGCGACCGTGGTAATTCCTTCGGAGCCCAGCCACCCTACAAGTTCGTGCAAATCCTGGGTAAAGGACTTGTATTCCCTGGTTTCAAACCCGCCATTCCCATCCATGATCGCAACATCATGTTTGGTATCGCCAATGTCAATTCCCGCCGCATGGAAATTGTAAACAGGCAGCCCTTGTGTAAACTTCCTTTTTGGGGGATGGGAAAACTCATCTTTCTTTTTCATAATTGAATCTTTTATAGACCTGAATGGGCACAAGAAAAAATGAAATTTGATCTACTATACGGTGTCTTTAAAAGCATCCTGTCGGAATTTCAATGATGCGCCCAACCCAAACTTAGTAAGGGATTTGGATCCATGGTTGACCCGGGTTTTGCTCAGGTCTGGTTTACCCACAAGTTATCTGTTTCGAAGTTTGATTCCAAAAAATCACGGGGGACTTAGTAGCACTATTCAATTTTTCACAAAGCAAACCTTATTACCTTATTCAAAGAGGATATCTACTATTATCAAATACGAATTAAGTCGGATTAAAATAAGGAAATAAGGTTGATCTTTTGGGGGCTGCTTCTTACTACTAAGGTTTAACGAAAAATAAGCTTTATTGGATTCCTCCTTTAACCTTTCTCCTTGATTCTTTAACCTTTTCAGTTCTCTTTGCGACTTTGCGGTTAAAAAGGAGTGTTGTCAGTTTTCGGTTTTCGGTTGTCAGTTGACGGTAGTTCCTGAGTTCGTGACTTCGCGACTTCGTACCTTCGTGTCCTCGTGCCTTCGGTTATCCGCTTTGAGCGTCTTCCTGAACTTGTTTCAGGATCTGTTATTGGTCAGAAGTTGTCGGTTTTGATTAAACGCTGACAGGACCTTCCGACGCTGTCAGGTTGTGGGCTACCGTTTGCCGATGCGCTCTTTTCTCCTCCTTTTCGCCAAGGAGGAGTGGCACCGGTTTACCGGTGACGAGGTGGTTTTGTTATTAAGGCTTCAGTGTAAACGAGGCTTTTCATTTCTTGCGGTGAAGTTGGAAATAGAATCTCCGTAACTGCCTGATTAAATAGGTACAGCTTATTTCAAAACTCTCCCCAAGCCCGCTTTGCAGGCTTTTCCCCTCTCTTTAAAAGAGAGGGGAAGAGTCGGTTTAATCCGCTAGGATTGAAAACGACTCCGGGGAGAGTTTGATTAAAACAAAATCGGTTCCTCGATCACTGTTTACTGGATGATTCACCTGCCCCGCTTCTTCCTTGCTCTTTGCCCCATGCGCTCTGCTCTTTTCCATCAAGCAACCTTGTCCTTTTGGCTTAATCCAAAAGAACGAAAAGATCAAGGCAGACGATGCTTTTCACCTGCCGGTGAAGTTGGGGAGTTAGGTTTTGCTAGCTTCGGCCTTCGTGAGTTCGTATCCTCGTGTCTTCTTTCTTCGCGTTCTCTTGGCGACTTGGCGGTTAAAAAGGAGTGTTGTCAGTTGTCGGTTATCGGTTGTCAGTTGTCAGCAGTTCCTGAGTTCGTGCCCTCGTGCGTTCTTGACTTCGTACCTTCGTGCCCTCTCCCTTCTCCCTGCTGCCTGGCTCATTTGCTCACTTTTGGGTAACCCATCCGTCCCGGTTCCCGGGACACCTTCCCTTCGAGAATGGAAGGAAATCCAACCACTAGCGTAAGGTGTGAAATCTTGTTCTTTCGGCGAAATGGAGAAGTTGGATGTTGACAGTTTCATGCCCTCGTGCGTTCGTGCGTTCTTGACTTCGTGCGCTCTTCTCACTCAAGTCTCTCGACTCAACGACTGTTTTCGACGAGTAAGTCAGAAGAAATGATCATGAAAACCAATGCTTTTTGCTTTTGTTTGAGGGGCAAAAATGTTCGTTCATGAGTCGGGAGGGCTCATTATAGGCTTAAAATGGTCAGTTCATGAAATTTATGGTAAATTCTTATGAGAGATGAAAAAGAACATTTAACTTTTAGTCACTAATCATTTAATACCTAAACAGATGGAAAATAAGATTAATTACCAGTTGCCCGACACCGTGGCCGAAGAAGCAGCAAACCACATCAATGAAGCCATTACTTTGCTGAAACCTTACCTGATTGCCTTAAATGCCGATGAGCGGATGGCGCTACCGAAAATGAGCGATGGCACCGCCCCCTTTGTCGAAAAATGCCTGGATTATTCCAACAGCGATCCCCAGTTTGCACCTCCTTTCCTCGATGTTGAAGGTTTCAAGAACGACATGGATAGCTGGGAGAAACTTATGGCGGTCTTGCGCCCGGTGCAGCAGTTGGTGTTGAACCTGGATGACACCACCACGCAAGCCGGATCGGAAAGCTACACCGCAGCACTTACTTATTACAACTCGGTGAAACAGGCCGCCAAACTCAGTATTCCCGGCTCAAAAGCCATTTACGAAGATTTGCGGAAACGATTTGCCAGCAATGGGCCAAGGAGTTCGGCCGAGTAGAACGAACCAACAGCAGGGAGAGCCAAACAGCAAGCCAATTCCGGTTTGTTGTTTTAGCTTCGCTTCAAAAGAGCGCCAGTAAGCTTGCCCCCGGTTAAAACCAAGTGCATTCAGCTTGCGACCGAACTGCCGGAGCTAAAAACCGCTTTCAAGCAGCTTTTGGGTGCGCGGGTTCGGTTCCGACCTGCTCTAATTCACCTTTTTGCCGAATCAATTCACCTCAGACCCGAATGAGTTTGGTTCAGACCCGAATTAATTCATGTTTTACCCGAACTAATTCACCTCCAAGGGAACTGAATTCGGTCTTAACCCTCGCGAGTTCATGTTCAACCTCCGCGAGTTCGGTTTGGAGGTGGGGAGGGGTACCTCAGAGGTGGTGGGGGGTACCTCGGAGGTACCCCCCTGAGGTGTTAAATAGAAAATGCTTGGTAGTGTTCATTAAACTGTGTCAATTATATTTTGCTATTAGAGTTTTAGTTTGCATCGTTCTCCAAATTTGATAAT
>NZ_JBNGOT010000025.1:0-36300 GCF_050589705.1 Sunxiuqinia rutila | reverse complement strand
TTGTAAATTTTTATAACTTAATCGGCGAAATCGAAAAAGGAAAAAACCAATGACAGTACTAACCAACGGACACCCACCGCACACAATCAGCGTTTTCACGAGTAAAAACACATCCAGCTAAAGCCAATATATCCACAAGACTGTGGATATACAAGTGTTAGCGGTCAGGCAAAATGAAGTTGAAACATAAACTATTACTAGATAAAAGAAAATGGGACAAGCAAAAAAACAAATGATGGAATATGAAGATAATCTGTCAATTTTAGATAATCTTATATCGCTTTTGTCAAACGACTATCTTGATGATTTATATGACAATCAAATCATTAGAGACATTATCGACATACGGGAAATGATTCATAATCTTGACTCAAAGTTAATATCAAGTATCGATTTTGTTAGAAACTTATTTACTGAGGAATTTCATGAGATTTATAGACGCTTATATGAACTGACAGAATCAATAAACTTTGACACTGATTTAAATGATAGGTTCAAATCTGAATTCGTTAGACTGGTTAGAATTCTAGGATTTGAAATAAGGCAAATTAAAACATCAATCAATAACTATTTTTCGAGTAGGCAGAACATATATAATTCTGAGAAGTATTACCATGAACAAATAAAGGAACTTGAAAAACAAAAAAATGCACTAGAAACATTTCTCAAACACCAGATGGATAGTGATGGTAAGTCAAAAGAAGAAATTGAATACCATAAAAAACAGATAAAAGAAAAAGAAATTGCTCTCATAAAAGCAAATGACCAAATCAAAAATTACCAAAAAGAGTTAGAAGAAAAGAAGAAACAAGAGAATGCTGTAGTTGAATGGAATAACAAAATTAAATCTGCATTTGCAGAACTAACCAATTGTCTTTCTCCAATTAAAAATGAACACTTCCGCTTAAACTTAATGTTTTGGATATATTCAGGTTTGATGGCAATTTTCTTATTGTTTATTGTATCATTAGAAGTAAATACCTTTTGCAAACTTAATGCTTCAACAGGGTTTCCTAAATGGGAGGACTATTTGGCATCCATAATTCCAATTCCTGTTTTTGGTGGTTTGCTATGGGCTTTTATCATACAAGCAAATCGTACACAAAGGCAGTTGGTCATTCTAGCAAAACACATACATGAAATTCGTTACATTGAGGGACTCCTTCTCACAATCAACACACTGTCTCCTGATATTAATGATTCAACTAAGAGGGTAAATGTTGCTATTGACAGATTATTGGAAAATCATTTAAGTGAAAGTTCAACAACGGGGATTATTAATGAAGAAAATATAATTACTGAAGAGAAGAAAGATTCAGTACCAATTGATATTGTTTTAAAATTACTTAAAGAGGTAAAAGGAGTTGTAACAAAATAAAGCCCGAACCGCTAACAAGGTACATATTGCAGGACGGGGGTTGGTGGTACGCCAACCGCGGATTCTCGCATCGCAGTTCCGTGTCCTGCGGACAGGAACGCTCTCCGAAATTCACAACGACAGCATTTATCAACCGTTACAGCCAATTTTGAAAAAAACTAACTATAATCTTAAACTAATATGGAAAATGAAGAAATTACAAATGAAAATGATGAACAATTAGATGAGAAAGCTCAAAAGATTGAAAAGGAAAAGAAGGAACTTTTAAGTAAAGTACTAAGTGGAAACCTTGAAACTAAACATGACCAAGTTGGATTTATTTTGAATAACAATAGCGACGCTAGAAATTCAGACATTGAATTAGCATGGATTTATTGGAATACATTTGAAAGTGACTTATTTAATGGTTCATATATTACAAAAGATGACTTAAAAAGATTAACAAAAATCAACTCACTAACTCGTTCAAGAGCAAGGATTCAAAATGAGTACAAATTATTTCAAGCAGACGACGAAGTAAAAAAATATAGAGGTGTTCTTGCTGAAGATATGAGGCAGGAAGCAATTGAAGAAAAACCTGAAGGATTACCAATGTATTCAGTATATATTGATGAAACAGGGAAAACACAAAATTATTTATCTATTGGAAGTTTATGGATTATTGACGGATTCGCAACATTTCAAGCAAGCCGAAAATTAAAAGAATGGGTGGAAAAACGAGAATTTGATTTTGAATTCCATTTTTCTCACGTCAATAAATTACGCTTAGACACTTACAAAGAATTCTTTTTGAAGTTTTTGGAACTTAATCCAACTGTCGGATTTAAAACAATAGTAGTTGATAAAAAAGGTATTAATGACATCAATAAAGCAATTACGGACTTGACTTTTCACCTAATAAACAAAGGGATTATTCATGAAAATGAAACTAAAAGAGCACCATTACCAAGATATTTACAAGTTTGGTTAGATGAAGATGAAAAAGGAAGTGACCAATTAAAAATAGAAAATTTAAAAGAACGTATTACAAGTCAAAAAATAGAGGGTCTATTTTTAGGCGATTTTTTAGCTGTTGACTCAAAATCAAACTTTAATATTCAGGCAGTTGATTTATTTACTGGAGCTATAAATAGAAAACTTCATTTTCCAGAAAGCGAAGGAAAGGTTAAAGATGAATTAGCTGATTATATTTTTGACTTGCTTAATTTTGATTTCAATAAGATTAATACCGCCAACTCAGAAATAGATAAATCTACAGTTTTCAATTTGACCTATGAAAAATAAAAGCCCTTGCTGGCGCGTTTTTGCAAACCGTGCCTTACTGGTAAAAGCAAGAAGTTAATAGCCTTAAAGGGCAAGGCACAAATTGCCAATTGGCACCAGCGGAGGTATCCGAAGCTGTTGCATTGAAGCGCATTTTTTAATATCTTTTTTATTCTAACCGAATAGGTTACGCCCTGCTTAACTTAACCTACCACTGCTTATGAAACGGAAAAAGAAAAACAATGCCATTCAAAACAAACAAGAGCGTCAGCACCGCCAAAACGAGTTTTTTAAAAAGCTGAAACAAATTATGGCGCTACTGGGCGATGATTCGGCCTTTGATTTGCTCAATAAAAGAAGGCGCCTGATGATTTATCACACCCGCATTCGCCCTTTTAAGGTCATTAACCCAACCGAAGGGAAGCGGGCATCGAAAGCTGCCTTACAGATGCTGAATAACAACTTAACTCGCTTATTGCAGCACACCTGGGTTGAGCTGGACAAGCACCAAATCAAGATGAGCTTGTATGATTTTTCAATCTATGCCGAAACTCTGTTCCTATTTTGGCGCAATGTGGCCCGGCAGGAGCCCGATGTTGGCGAACAGTTTTATGCGTGTTTCCCTATTTTTGAAGAAGAGGAGTTTGATGCACAACGCCTAAAAGTATTTAATACGGTTGAACGCCGGTTAGAGACGCTAGCCTGGCTGTTTTCCGATTTCACAACCAGTACGACCCGTTTTGTTAAAGAAAAGCTGGAGGATGATCGCTCCCCCCTCGATTTATCGGCTTTCTACAACAACTATGTGGTGGAACAAAAAGAGGTGGAAACCGAGTTACTGGAAATTGGCGGGCACCGGCGCACCGTATTTCAGGTCTGTTTAAATACGCAACAAACATTTGCTCCTCTTACAATCACTCCCGAAAAACTGGGACTGAAAGGAATGATGCAAAAGTTTCCGTTAAAGGTATTTATGCAAAAGCATGTTTTGGTGCGTATGGAAGAACGGCTCGGAAAACCTTTCGTTGATTTAGGGTATTTGTATATCGTTACGGCCTTGCTGCAAGAACCGCTTCCGGCAGGTAAACCCAACAGCTTTCTGTTCCCAATGACTGAGGGCGACATCCGGCTGGGTTATCTGAAAGCCGATATCATTGGTGATAAGCTGGTGGTTCGAACCTTCCTTTTTGTAACCAACAATGGAACACCCGAAGGGAAAAAGCTTCAAGAGCTGGCCGGCCTGGCCAAACTGGATAAGGCTTACCTTGGAATTGATCGTCTCCACACGTTTATTGCATCCGATATTAAAGAGCATCAGCAACTAAGAGAACTTTTTAATCAAGTTGGATGTGGCGGCTTGTTGCAGTTAAACTATTCCTGGATGCTTAAAGCAAATAAAAAACAAGGAGCTTGCGCCGATCGTCTGGCTTGTTACCTGGGCCTGCAACAGGCGGCAGGTAGCAAGGAAGCAAACAATCATACAGAAGCTTCCGTCAACATAGAGCAGCCAGCAGCATCGTCCTAGCAATGGCTTATTTGTTCTGGCACTGCTCCCGTGTGCATCCTCGCGCGTGGTGCGATAAAAACAAAAAAGCAATGAAGCTGTCTAAAAAGTATGGTTCTTCGTCATTGCGAAGGAGGAACGACTGAAGCAATCTTTTAAATAGCAGATTGCTTCGTTTCACTCGCAATGACGGTTTTTCCTACTCCAGTGACTTTCCAGACAGCTTCCTTACAAGCCGTTAAACACTTACTTCCTCCGAAACCAGATTAAAGGTCAAAGGAGTCGTATTGGTCAGGTTATCATTAATTGGACAACGATCTTTGATTAGCGCAATCCATTGATTGACTTGCTCGGGATCGGCATCGGTAATGGGCGAAAACTTGACATCAATTTGCTTAAATCCGGCACGCTCGGCATCTGCCTGCCCCATCAGGCGGGCAGGGTTCAGGTTACCACTAACCTCAATACCCAATTTTTCAACCTGAATTCCCAATTCTTTCGCTGTAAGATGGGCAACAACATTGATACATCCGGCATAGCTGGCTAAAAGGTATTCAACGGGGTTTGCTCCAAGGTCATCTCCTCCAAGCGCGGGGGGCTCATCAATTACAATCGTAAACTGCCGTGCTCCGGCAACAAATCGCGCTCCTGTTTGAGCTTCACCTTCAATTTTAAAATTTAAATCTGCCATTCTTTTTTGAATTTTTAGTAAAAAAAAAGCCCTTCACAAAACTGTGAAGGGCTGAAACCTATTTTTATATTTAAGTATTCTATAATTTATAGAAGCACAGCATCACCCTCCACATGTTTGAAAAACATACAGCAACACATAGTCGTCATGTTGATGATGGAAAATGATAAATTCATTAATTCTTTTTTACGCTGTGCGATTAATAGCCTGCAATGATACAACTTAAATCCCGAATTTGAAAATTCAGTCCGAATCTGGTGCAAGAAGTATTTATCTCCGGCCCAATTGGCATCTCCGCTTAGAAATAAAAATCGCCCAATACAGCACCATCGTAGCCAATCATTTTCAGGTGCAGCGAATTGCCGGTTTTGCTCAGCACCATCACCGTAGCGTTGTTGGCACTGTAGCCGCCACCAATCACTACCGGATAATCATTGCCCAGGCTTTCCGCTTCGTGGTAGGCAGAACTGTGGGTATGCCCGTTGATGGCAACGGCAAAACGGCCCTTATTTAAGGTTTCGCTCCACAGCTCGGCACATGGCAGGTAGTATTTTTCATCCATGCCATACAAGGGAATGTGGTGAATCAGCACCCGCTTGGCAGCCTTTTTAAAGGCCTTACTCTTGGTTTCGTGGCGAAGAAAATCCAACTGATCGTTTCGCAATTGCTCAAAGCTGTTCAGTCCATAATAAACCGGATGACTGTCGGGTTTGTCCTCGCCGCAATCCAGCATTACAAAACGGGTATCGCCCCAATTAAAGGCACCATAGGTTTTTCCCCCTACATAATCAAAAAGCTGGTTGAATTCAACCGAATAGGCGCCTCGTATTTCGTGATTTCCACGGATGTAAAACACGGGCTTTTCGGCCGCATTAACCTGCTCATTGGAAAAGGTCAGGAAATTAAGCACCTGATCTTCACTGCGCGGGTCATCAATGCAGTCGCCGTTGTAAAGCACAAAATCATAGTTCACCCCTTCAAGCTGTGTCATCAGTTGCTGCAGGGTTTGCTTCTTCTGGTGCAAATCGTTAAAAATAATGGCGGTGAAATCGGGGCTCTTCGTATCGGGCAGCGTAAACTGGTAGGTCTCACTGTAGGCCACCTCTCCGAATTCCTTTTTGTAGGCTCCATAAGTCAGCACCTCCCTGGAGCAAACCCGGTAATAGTAGGTTTGTCCCGGCTGAAGTCCGTTCAGCCGCACCTTGTGCTGTTTCACATTGGCCACAACCTGTCCCGCAATCAGGGTTTCCATTTTAGTGCCCAGACTTTCGTCCGTGCCAAATTCCACCCATCCATGTGTGGGCACATGGGTAAACCACGATACGGTAATTCCTCCACCAATCGGATTTTGAAGAAAGGGTTTGGTACGAAAAACCGACCGGGTTTCAACCGGCTCTTCCGGAGTTGTTTGGTTACCAGTACCAGCCGATGCCAGGCTTATTTGGGTGGCTAACAGCACTAACAGCATCCGACGAATAAGATTGTTCGATTTGATATGCATACGTTTTCGTTTAGTAGTAATTGAACAACGAATATAGAAAAACCATTCGATGATCCGGGAATCGGCCACAAAAAACACAGCTCTCCCCTCGCCTTCATCAGGATGAAACCAATTACCATTTGGGCACATCCCGGGCAGAAAAGGTCTTGAAAGCGTTCAATTGAATGACTCCAAGCAGAGCTGAGAAATTATTCTTTAACCATACCGAAAAGGCACAAAAAAAAGGTACTCCAAAACGGAATACCTTTTTCAATATGCTTTAATCCGAAAGCGACTACCAGGCAAATAAAGGCAGGTCTTTCATCATTTTATTCACTTTTTCGCGAACTGAAGTGATTACGGCTTCATTTTCCACATCGCTCAGCACTTCGTCAATCAAGTCAACGATAATGGCCATTTGGTCTTCTTTCAAACCACGCGTGGTAATGGCTGGCGTACCTACACGCAAACCTGAGGTAGTGAATGGCGAACGGCTGTCGAAAGGCACCATGTTTTTGTTGATGGTAATATCAGCTTTCACCAAGGTGTTTTCAGCTACTTTACCAGTCAGTTCAGGGAATTTGGTACGCAAGTCGATCAACATGCTGTGGTTGTCGGTTCCTCCGGAAATAACTTTGTATCCTTTGTCTACAAAAGCCTGCGCCATAACAGCAGCATTCTTTTTCACCTGAGTTTGGTATTCTTTGTAAGAAGGATCAAGCGCTTCGCCAAAAGAAATGGCTTTGGAAGCAATCACGTGCTCCAGCGGGCCACCTTGTTGTCCGGGGAATACCGCGAAATCCAATACGGCTGACATCATTTTAGTCACACCTTTAGGTGTTTTGAATCCAAATGGGTTTTCAAAATCTTCACCCATCAAGATGATACCTCCACGAGGACCACGCAATGTTTTGTGTGTTGTAGAAGTGACAATGTGCGCATGTTTTACCGGGTTTTCCAGCAAACCAGCAGCAATCAATCCTGCCGGGTGAGCCATATCAACCATAAACATCGCTCCTACTTCGTCGGCAATCTTACGCATACGGGCATAATCCCACTCGCGTGAGTAAGCCGATGCTCCACCAATGATCAATTTGGGCTGATGCTCACGTGCCAAAGCTTCCATCTCATCGTAATCCACCAAACCGGTATCTTCTTTCACGTGATAAGCGATTGGGTGATATAAAATACCCGATGAGTTAACCGGAGAACCATGTGACAAGTGACCACCGTGAGAGAGATCAAGTCCCAAAAATTTATCGCCAGGCTTAAGAATCACACTTAATACGGCAGCGTTGGCCTGCGCTCCTGAGTGAGGCTGCACGTTGGCATAAGCTGCACCAAATAGTTCTTTCAAACGATCAATCGCCAACTGCTCGGTCATATCCACAAACTGGCATCCGCCATAGTAGCGTTTGCCCGGATAGCCTTCGGCATATTTGTTGGTCATTACAGAACCCATCGCATCCATAACCTGCTCGCTCACGAAGTTTTCCGATGCAATTAATTCAATTCCGCTCAACTGACGTTGGCGTTCTTTTTCAATAATGTCAAATACAACTTGATCTCTTTTCATGTGATTATAATTGTTTATTTTAGATCATATACCTTGAACGCATCATCAGGCTTGCTTTCCATGAAAACGTTCCTGATAACTTGTTTCCGCTGCTATTTCTCGAAAAAATAGAAATAAAGCGTAAAGGTAAAATATTTTGCGTCCACCGGAAACGAATAGAAATTAAGATAGGCCAGTTTTTTCCATCGCTTAACATTTGCCCCTGCTTCGCGTCAGCTGCATCAGCCGTCAACACGTGCTAAGAACAGGCAATACTCCCTTCAATACGAATGCTTTTGGTAACAAAAATTGAATTGATCAAGTAGAATTAAATAAACCGGTTGGTGTTGTTTTCTTGAACAGCCAACAATGACCTGACTTTAGATTAACCAAAAATCATTTCTTCAAACCATGTCTATTGACGGTGATTTTTGTGTTAAGTGCTATGTGATGTTTACGAAACATCTGTGATTTACGACCAAAAAGCGAACGTCATGCCGATCAAAAAACTAAAAGATTATCTGGACAAAAACAACATTGAGTACATTACCATCCGTCACTCACTGGCATTTAACGCCCAACAAATTGCCGCAACAACCCATATTCCGGGCAAAGAACTGGCAAAAACAGTGATGGTCAAAATTGATGGCAAAATGGCCATGGCTGTTCTCCCGGCTTCTTACCTGGTGAAACTGGATGTATTGAAAGAATTAATTGGCGCCAAAAAAGTGGAACTGGCCAATGAAATGGAATTCAAGCACCTGTTTCCTGAGTGCGAAATCGGGGCAATGCCTCCTTTTGGCAACCTGTATGATATGGAAGTTTTTGTTGCAGAAAGCCTGGCTGAAGATGAAGAAATTGCCTTCAACGCCGGCACTCATGTTGAACTCATCCGAATGACCTATGCCGATTTTGAACGATTGGTACAGCCCGTTGTACTGGCTTTTAGTACAGCCCGGGTCATTTAGTGCGTGCCCACTCCTTCTGCAAGCCGGAACAAACGCGTACGATCTTTAAGGAAACCTCATTGGGCTGAGGTTTCTTTTTTTTGGAGTCTGTCCATCAGCCTTTAAGCGAAATCTTCAGCTGCCCGATTCTATTTTCGGACAGAAATGAATACTTTTGAGCCGAATCAGAAAAAGTTATCATGAAGCAAGACCGCGAAAATCAACCGCTCTTATTTGTATCCACCACCCTGCTAAGCCTGCTTGGAAGCGGACTTGGCGTACTGGCCTTTGGTTTTGTCGCTCTCGTTTTTGAGCCGTCCAAAAACTGGATCATCAGCGTAACCAACAGCACCAGTATGGACCATTTTACTCCAGTTTACTTTGTGCTGCTGATGGCTGTTTCGCTGCTTTCATTGATCGGCGTAATTAAAATCCGAAAATGGCAAAAAGCAGGCTTCTTCTTTTACCTGGGGGCACAGCTGGCCCTGCTGTTTATGCCCGTGCTCTGGCTCGGATGGAGCGCTTTCTCGGTCATCAATCTCATTTTCACCTCCCTGTTTTTACTGATCTACCTGTCGTTTTACAAGCACATGAGCTAAAAAGCAAGAACCTTTGAAAGAGACCATAGGCATCAGCTCCAAAATTAAAGCGAAGAAGAACTTAGCTTAGCGCCCCAACATCCGAAGCATTTTAAAATGGCTCCCAATAGCTTGAAAAAAGCTTGACTGCACCCGGTAAGGCAAATTGTATTTCCGGGCCGTTTCCTTGACCAAAGACGCAATTTTCTGATAATGGACATGACAAATCGCCGGAAACAAATGGTGTTCAACCTGAAAATTTAATCCTCCAACAAACCAGGAGAACAACCTATTTCCAGGCGCATAATCTGTGGTTGTCAGCAATTGATGAATGGCCCAGTTATTCTCAACAGTTCCACTTTCGTCCGGAACCGGGTATTGAGCACCGGGCATCACATGCGCTGTTTGAAAAATAACAGTTAATATAAATCCACAAATCAAGTGCATACTCAAATAAAACAGAAGGACCATCCACCACGCAACGGGTAGGACCAAGATCGGAATTAGCAAAATGTAGCTGTAATAAAATACTTTGGACACTATTAATTCCATCAGCAACTTTCTATACGTGCTTTTACGGCCCAATAGCACCCCTTCTTTCGAATAACGGTATAACTGCTTAAAATCCTTGCTGGTGGTCCACATCAAAGTCATCAAGCTATAAAGAAACCAAGCATAAAAATGCTGAAACCGATGGAATTTATACCGTGGTTTATTAGGAGAAAGGCGCAATGCCTTCCCCGCATCAATATCCTCATCATGCCCTTCAATGTTTGTATAATGATGGTGCAGCGTATTGTGCTGGTATTTCCAGGTAGGCGAAAATCCCCCCAAAAGATTCAGAGAATAAGACAACACTTTATTCACCGTCTGATTTTTTGAATACGAATTATGATTGGCATCATGCATAACCGACAGGCCAATACCCGCCATTCCAAAGCCCATAGTAACCCATAGGAAAAACAGAATCAGTGGGTTTGTAACAACCGAAAAGATCATTAGGAAATAGGGAACCAAGTACAAGCTAAACATGAAGGCGGTTTTCAGAAACATGGTGCTATTGCCATATTTCGAAATATTATTCTCTTCAAAATAATCGAAAATGCGTTTTCGAAGTTCAAGAACAAACTCTTGCTGACTGGTATTGGGGAATTGAATTGCTGGTGTTTTCATGGTAATCATTCTTTAATAAAAAGCCTGTCTGCAAATAGTAGCGACAAGACGATGATCAGATCTACTGATCGAATACAGCCCTGCTTATCAGACAGAATGTCTTTCAAGTGTGGAGTGACGCTCTGAAAGACTTTACAAAGATACCTCCAATAAACTGCTCCGAAACAAAAAAGGGATTAACGGCTATTGAAAGCACGAATTTCAAAATATTTTGGGGCGAGTAAAAAAAAGGGAAGGTGAATACCATTCACCCCATAACCGAAATAACTTCTTTTATTTTCAGTAAATACTGGCGGGAAACGGGTACAGGCTCATCCATATTTTTCATTTTGAGCCAATAGCTATTTCCCTCATGGTTCAGCTTTTCAATATGAAACACATTAACAATGCTGGTTCTGTGACAACGCACAAAACCGGAAAATGAATTAATCTGCTGCTCGATTGCTTTTAAAGTGTTTCTGATTAACTTTTTTTTCAGTTTGGAGCCTTCCCGGTAAATGATCTCGACATAATTGTCAGCCGAACGCAGAAGAAGCAAGTCTACAACCAATACATTCAGGTGATCAGCCTGGTGTACCGAAATCAGTTCAATCGATTGATTTTGGTAGCCTTCCTGATAGTGCCTGATCTCTTTTTGCATATTCTCCTTCTCCTGAATCTCCTGTTCAAGCCGCTTTTTCAGACTTGAAAAGGCATCGTAAATCGTAGAAAGTACTGGCAAGACAAGGCAAATAAATATAACCTTAAACACCAGGTGAAAAGTTATGGTTACAGACCCCACATAGCGCAGGTAAAAAGCAATTGCCAAAGAGCTCAAAGTCGTAATTAAGAAAATGCCGCTATAGGAAAACATCAGTAATTCATCCTTACTAAAACGAGACAGGGGCAGGAAGCTGCGGAGTAGCCCCCGAATCAACACCTGGAAAAAGAAGATAATACCCACAAAACCAGCGGCAAATAAAAGCCGGTTGTTGAAATCAAACTGATCAAACGGAATAGGTTGAAAGAAAAGAAGAAATAAATAAATGCCTAAGGCAATGCTAAGTAAAAATTTCAAGTCTTCTTTCAAGAGGGTAATTAATCTATTTAATTTTATTGAGCCCATGAGCAAGGAAACTGTAAAATACCTCTTACTCAAAGTTACTCCATTTTTTTGAATTCAAATTCTCCGTTTTCCCAAACCATTATTCAGACTTAACTATTCCGAAAGCAGCACTCTTGCATCTTTCGGAATAGGTGAGCAGGAAGTTTATTCCTGCGAGAAAGTACGAACCGTATCGCGGTAAATCGAAAAGACGGTGGCTCGTGAAATAAACCCGATGTATTTTCCTTTATCAATTACAGCGAGGTTATAACGTCCGCTGGTTTCAAATTTTTCCGCCACTTTATGCATCGAATCTTTCGGTGAAATAAAAAACTCAGGCATGTACATCAAATCTTTAACCAGCACTTCGTCGTACAAGTCCTGGTTAAACACAATATCCCGGATATCATTCATTTTCACCATTCCTTTCAGCATGCCATCGGCATCAACAACCGGGAACAAATCACGTTTCGAGCGTGAAATAGCCTTCACCAAATCCCCCAGCGTCGCATCCGGATCAACCATTTCCAAGTCGGTTTCAATCAGCTCCTCTACTTCCATAAAGTGAAGTGCGGCCTTGTCCTTATGGTGAGTCACCAATTTACCATCCATCGCCAGTCGCTTGGTGTAAATGGAGTGAGGTTCAAAACGCATAATGGTTATGTAGGCTGCTAGGGCAGAGATGATCAAGGGAAACAAAAGCTCATAGCCTCCCGTAATTTCGGCTGTTAAAAAGATTCCCAACAAGGGGGCATGCATTACACCGGCCATCATGGCTCCCATGCCAGCCAAAGCAAAATTATCCAAAGGCAAATTCACCCCAAACACCAGGTTTAACAGGTAGGCAAAGAGATAGCCACCGATGGAACCAACAAACAAGGTTGGCGCAAAAATACCTCCAATACCTCCGGTAGCCGTGGTTACCGACATGGCAATTACTTTGAAAAACAGAAGCGCTACCAGGAAAACGACAAAAAACCAGGGATTGGTTCGGAAGTCATAAAACATGGAGTTATCCAGCAAGTTCAAGCCCATGTCGTTAAAAACCTTATTGATCGAATTATAGCCTTCACCCCATAGCGGAGGAAAAACAAAAATGAGAACCCCGAGGATAATCCCGCCATAAATCAAGCGGGTTGATTGCTTCCCAATGCCCTTCATCTTACGTTCAACCCACATGGTTGCCCGGGTAAAGTACACCGAAAAGAAACCGGCTGCAATCCCAAGTACAATGTAGTAGAGAATATGCTTTGCTTCGAACGAATGAATAACATTGAAGCGAAATAATACCGCATCGCCCATAAAGAAAAAGGCAATCACGGCAGCCGTAATTCCGGAAATCAGCAGTGGAACCAGCGAAGCCATCGTCAACTCCAGCATCAGCACTTCAAGCGTGAAAACAATGCCGGCAATGGGTGCTTTGAAAATACCGGCTATGGCGCCGGTTGCCCCACAGCCAATCATCAGCATGATATCAGCCTGGTCGAGCTTAAAAAACCGCCCCAGGTTTGACCCAATCGAAGCTCCGGTTAAAACCACCGGAGCCTCAGCTCCAACCGATCCACCAAAACCAATGGTAAAACTACTGGTAATCATGGACGAAAAGGAATTATGCGGCTTAATTTTTCCTTTATTCAAGGAAATGGCCGCTAAAATTTTGGATACCCCATGCCCCAAATCGTCTTTAATAAAAAACCGAATAATTAATACGGTGATGACGATACCGATAAGCGGAAACGCCAGGTACCAATAATTTTCGCTGGTAATGACAAAATGCCCCACCAGGTTGTTCCCGATAAAGTGAATCAGATTCTTCAGAATCAAGGCTGCTACCCCACTCACTACTCCAATCACAAAACTGATCCAATACAGTTTTTTTGTACCCATCAGCTGTTTAGCCAATGTGTTCATTTTCGAATGATCAATACCCAACATGTCTTATACTATTTTCTTAATCGTGTGAAAAGTCTGCCATTTTCTTCCGGTAAATAGAAAAAACACGAGCTCTGGAAATAAAGCCGATGTATTTTCCATTGTCGATTACAGCCAGGTTGTACCGCCCGCTTGATTCAAATTTGTCGATCACTTGCTCCATCGAATCAAGGGTTGAAATAAAGTGTTCGGGTTGGTACATCAAGTGGCTCACATGAACTTTATCATACAGTTCTTGTCTGAAGATTAGATGTCTTACGTCATCCATTTTCACCATCCCCTTCAAATATCCATTTTCGTCAACAATGGGGAAAAGGTTACGATGAGCTTTTGAAATGGCTTGCGTCAGGTCTCGCAATGTAGCATCCGGATGCAGGATCTGGAAGTCGGTTTCCACCAGTTTCTTCACCTCCATCATTCGGATAATGTTCAGGTCTTTATCGTGGGTCATTAGTTCCTTGCGTTTCGCCAGCTGGATATGATAAACCGAGTTGGACGTAAAAGCCTTTACCGTAAGGTAGGCAAAAGTTGCCACAATCATCAACGGAACAAACAATTTGTAGCCGCCGGAAATATCGGCAATTAAGAATATACCGGTTAAAGGCGCGTGAAGTACGCCGGCAAGTAAACCGGCCATCCCGATTAATGCAAAGTTATTTACACTTAACTGTTTCAATCCGGTCATATTGATAAAATGGGCAAACAGCATTCCGGTATTCACCCCCATAAAAAGCGTGGGAGCAAAAATTCCTCCAATACCTCCAGCTCCAAAGGTCAAAGCGGTGGCGACAATTTTCAGCAGAATAACGGCAGCCAGCAAAACGAACACACTCCAATACTCGTCTCTGAGGCTGTGGAAAATGGTATTGTCATAAAGGAAAGACATGTCACCTCGCAGCCCCATGTTAATATCCTCGTAGCCTTCGCCATAGAGCGATGGAAAAAAGAAAATCAAAATCCCCAGTCCAATACCACCTACCGCCAGACGTGTTCGTTTCTTCTGAAATCCTTCAAATATATTTTCAATATACAAGTACATTTTGGAAAAATAGGCTGAAACCAAGCCGGCAAATATTCCAAGTAAGATGTAGTAAGGAAGATCATTCATTTCGAAGCTGGTTTCTACCGTGAACGGGTACAAAACATCCTGCCCCATAAAAAAATAAGAGGTCAACACAGCCGCTGAAGAAGCCAGCAACAAGGGAATCAGTGAAAAGACCGTTAAGTCAATCATAATCACTTCAACCGCAAAAACAATGGCTGCAATGGGTGCTTTGAAAATAGCAGCCATCGCTCCTGCCGCCGCGCAGGCAAGCATCAGAATGGTGTTTTTATAACTAAGCCGCATGAGTTTAGCCAACCAGGAGCCATAGGCTGCTCCGGTAGCTACTGTTGGTCCTTCCAGCCCCACCGAGCCCCCAAAACCAACGGTAAAAGCCGAGGAAACGATGGATGAAAAAAGATTATGTCGGCTTAATTCTCCGCGTCGCCTGGAAAGGCTATGCAAAACATTGGGAATTCCGTGTCGAACCGGACTCTTAATAATGTAATTGATAAACAAGACAGCAATGAGAATACCAATACTGGGAAGGATGAAATAGCTGTAGTGCTCCACATCTTTTCCATCAGTAAGGGCATGAACCAATCGCTCGGTTAACCAAACAGCATTTTTGATGAGTGTGGCAGCAAGCCCGGCAAGTATGCCAATCACTCCACTCAAGATCACCACAAATCGACGTTCGCTCAAATGTTTTAAACGCCAGCGGTGAAAACGAACAACTATCGGCAGCTTATTTTCCATTTCAGCGCAAAAGTAATAAAAGGGTATCGATTTCCAGATTGAATCTATTTTTTCTTTTTGAAAATACTCTTAATCGTCTCCCAAACCTTTTTCTTCTCTTTCTTCTTGGAAGGTTCTTGTACTTCTTTCAACTTTTCTTCTTTCGATTTTCCGGCAAATAACCGTTCGATAAAATTATCCTCTTTGTCCAGTTCCAGCATTTCTCGGTAAGCCGGAATATGCAAATCAGCCAGCAGCTGGTTATCCAAACGAGGGAAAGAAGCATATTGCATTTGCCGGTAGCGCGAGTCCCGGTACAATTTATGGTAAAACTTCCCGACTATGGGCAATGCCATGTAAGCCCCTTGTCCGTAGCGGATGGTTCGGAAGTGAACGCCAGGGTCTGCCGCCCCCACCCAACACCCGGTAACGAGCTTAGGAGTCAGCCCAACAAACCAGCCATCAGAGTGGTTTTGCGTCGTCCCGGTTTTTCCGGCAAATTCGCCCGGAACTTTATACACCGTGCGGATCGACCGTCCACTTCCCTGGTCCACCACCGACTCCATCATATGACTGATAATTCGACAATTTACTGGATTCAGTTTGGTGGGCTGGGCTGGCTGGCGCATAAATGTCTCCAGCGTTTTCCCCTGATTATCCGAAATAGCCACCAGGTAATTGGGCTCGACACGAATTCCGCCATTCAACATGGTGGCATACGCGTGAAGCATCTCTTTCAGGCTGATGGAGGCTACCCCCAAGGCCAGCGAGGGAAATTCAGGCAAATCAGCTTCCAGCCCCAGCTCCCGACAGGTCTCAATGGTCTCGTCAATTCCTGTCTTCATCAGAACATCCACCGCAACGGTATTGACCGATTGGGCCAAGGCGCCCTCCATGGAATAAAAGCCTTTGTATTGGCCATGCGAGTTGCTTGGCGACCAGTCCTGATATTCTTCATACACTTTCTTCTCATTCGGATAGTAATCAAAAGGACTGAGGCCGTTTTCCAGAGCAGCTAAATACACAAACGGCTTAAAGGTTGATCCCACCTGCCGGGCAGCCAGCACGTGGTCGTATTTGAAAAAGCGAAAATCAATACCACCCACCCAGGCTTTCAAGGCTCCGCTTGAAGGTTCCATGGCTAAAAAGCCCGAATTCAGAAACCGCAGGTAATGCTTGACTGAGTCCATTGGAGTGGTTTCAACCTGCTTTAACCCGTTCCAGGTAAAAAGAGTGGTCTTTATTTTTTGGTTGAAAGCAGCATCTATTTCATTCTCAGATTTGCCATTGGCATGCATGGCTTTGTAGCGTTCCGATCGCTTAACGGCACGTTGTAAAATGCTGGCATTTCCACGCCAGGGATCTGCATTTTTCCAATGATCGTCAAAAACCTGCTGAAGATTCTTCATGTACTCCAGCACCGACTGCCGGGCATAATACTGAAAATCATAGTTAATGGTTGTCGAAACCCGCAAACCATCGGTGTATAAGTTATAAGGCTCTCCGTTCTCTTTGGTATGATTGGCACACCACTCCAACAATTCTGGTTTCAGCATTTCCAAAAAGTAAGGAGCCGGTCCTTCGTTGTAAGAAATTCGACGGTACTTAACTCCCAGAGGTTTCGCGCTGAAAACATCGCCTTCCGCTTCTGTCAGGAAGCCGTTGCTTACCATCTGGCTGATTACCACATTACGGCGTTCTTTTGATTTATCCGGATTAATCCGTGGATTGAAGGTATAATTGGCCTTTAGCATTCCGACAAGCACAGCAGACTCATCAACGGTTAAGTCGCGCGGACTCTTGCTAAAAAAGCGCTCAGCAGCCACTTCTATTCCAAAAATATTTTCACCAAAAGGAACGGTATTCAAATACAGCGTCAGAATTTCTTCTTTGGAATAAATCCGCTCGAGCCGATAAGCAATAATGGCCTCACGCAATTTATTAACCGGCATGCTGAATACCCATAAGTCGTTTCGGGGAAACAAGTTTTTGGCAATCTGCTGGCTAAGCGTACTTCCTCCCCCGGCACTTCGGTCCTGCAACAAAATCGTCTTAAAAAAGACCCGCATCAGTGCAATCTCATCAATTCCCCGGTGCTCATAAAAGCGGGCATCCTCGGTGGCCACCAAGGCATTGATCACATTCGGAGAAATCTCATCAAAACGAACATTGCTCCGGTTTTCGATATAGTAGCGCCCCAGCAACTTGCCATCTTCGGAGAAAACTTCAGAGGCCTGCGGATTCTTAATCTCATTCAGTTGCGTTGAGCTGGGCACATGGCCGGTGAAACCCAGGTAAACAATCATGAAGAAGATCGAAAACAAGATTACACCAACAAGAAACAGCTGAAACAGGATCAGCCATAAACTGCGTTTTTTCCGCTTCTTTGTGTTTTTATTGCGTTTTGGGGCTGGCTTTCGTTTAGTTGTTTGTATCTTTTTAGAGCTCTTTGAAGTCATTTTAATCTGAATTAAAAAACAAAATTAGATAAATAAAACGGAAACAGATGCCGGAATCGGTACTTACATTTAAGAACTTTTCAGTCAGCAAATTTGTCTTTAGAATGAATATTAAGATTTATACCTAGATGAAAGTAGTAGTTACAGGGGCCAACGGTTACCTCGGTCAGAACATAATGGGCGAACTGCAGCGTCAGGGCGCAACAATCAAACCCTTGAAACGGCATCTCCTGTATGGCGATCCGAAGCAACTTGCCAATCATTTGGCAGGGCATGATGTGGTCATTAATCTTGCCGGAGCTCCCATTCTAAAACGCTGGACATCGAAAAATAAAACCATTATATACAACAGTCGGGTACTTACAACCAAACATCTTTGTGAAGCCATCCAACTGCTTCCAGACAGCCAGCAACCCAAAACATTTTTGTCCGCCTCAGCTGTTGGCATCTACCGCAACAACATGAACCATGATGAAACCAGCTCCAAATTTGCCAACCATTTTGCTGCCCGTGTGATCGACGACTGGGAAGATGCCCTGGTTGGTCTTCCCGACACCACACGAGTAGTCATTTTTCGAATTGGCATTGTGCTCGGCAAACAATCGCAATTTATGAGCCGGTTATTGCCTGTTTTCAAGCTCGGGCTTGGCGGTCAGATAGCCAATGGACAACAAGCCTTACCATTTATTCACATTCAGGATTTGACGAAAGCTTTTGTTGAAGCTACTTCTAACGAAAGCTATTTTGGGATTTACAACCTGGTTGCTCCCGAACAAATAAGCAACAAATCGTTTACACAAGCCCTGGCTAAAAAACTCAAGCGACCGGCAGTTTTCAAGGTGCCTGCTTTCCTTCTAAAACTTTTGTTTGGCAAAGCATCAACCCTCATTCTGAACAATCCGGTTGTTTTACCCAGCCGGCTCAAAGCACAAAACTTCAACTACCAATACCCCACGCTGGACTCCTGTTTGGAGGAGATTCTAAACACATAGCCTGTATCAACCAACTTTTTGAGCAAAAAAAAGCCCTGCATAAGCAGGGCTTCCATATCTTAGTTTTCGTAAGATTACAATTGAGGACCAGCAGCAACCAATGCTTTACCTTCTTCGTTATCAGTATATTTTTCGAAGTTTTTGATAAAACGGCCACCCAAGTCTTTTGCTTTGTCTTCCCATTCTTTAACATCAGCGTAAGTATCGCGTGGGTCAAGAATGTTAGAATCAACACCTGGCAATGCAGTAGGAACTTCCAAGTTGAACACAGGAACAACTTTTGTTTCTGCTTTTTCGATTGAACCATCCAGAATCGCGTTGATGATACCGCGAGTATCTTTAATAGAGATACGTTTTCCTGAACCATTCCATCCAGTGTTCACCAAGTAAGCCTCAGCTCCGTGCTCTTCCATTTTCTTAACCAGCTCAGCACCGTATTGTGTTGGGTGAAGTGTCAAGAAAGCAGCACCGAAACATGCAGAGAAAGTTGGCTGAGGAGCAGTTACACCACGCTCAGTACCAGCTAATTTTGCAGTAAATCCTGACAGGAAGTGGTATTTAGTTTGCTCAGGAGTCAGTTTTGAAACCGGAGGCAATACTCCGAAAGCGTCAGCTGAAAGGAAGATAACTTTTTTAGCGTGACCTGCTTTTGAAGGAACTGCAATATTCTCGATGTGGTTGATTGGGTAAGATACACGAGTGTTCTGAGTTACAGAACCGTCAGTGAAATCAATTTTACCATCAGCATCAACAGTTACGTTTTCTAAAAGAGCGTTACGTTTGATAGCACCAAAAATTTCTGGCTCAGCATCTTTATCCAGGTTGATTGTTTTTGCGTAACATCCACCTTCGAAGTTGAAGATACCTTGATCATCCCAACCGTGCTCATCATCACCGATCAATTGACGGCTTGAGTCAGTTGAAAGTGTAGTTTTACCAGTACCTGAAAGACCGAAGAAGATAGCAACATCACCTTCTTTACCTACGTTGGCAGAACAGTGCATTGAAGCCATACCGCGCAATGGCAAGTAGTAGTTCATCATCGCGAACATACCTTTTTTCATCTCACCACCGTACCAAGATCCACCAATAACCTGCATTCTTTCAGTCATGTTGAATACAGTGTAAACTTCTGAATTCAAGCCATGCTCTTTCCATTTTTTGTTGGTAGTTTTTGAACCGTTCATTACAACAAAATCAGGCTCTCCGTAGTTGGCCAATTCTTCTGCTGTTGGGCGCAAGAACATGTTAGTTACGAAGTGTGCCTGCCATGCTACTTCCATGATGAAACGAACTTTCAAGCGTGAATCTTCGTTTGCTCCACAGAATGTATCAACAACAAACAATCTCTTTCCAGAAAGCTGATCAGTAGTTGTTTTTTTCAGGTCAGCCCATACTTCAGGAGTAATTGGTTTGTTATCGTTAGGAGACTCTGGAGATGTCCACCACATTGTATCTTTAGTTACATCGTCTTTCACAATGTATTTGTCCTTAGGAGAACGTCCTGTGAATTCACCAGTCATTACATTAACAGCGTCAAGCTCTGTTAACTGACCTTTCTCGAATCCTTCCAAGGCCGGATTCATTTCTTCTTCAAATAACTGCTCGTAAGATGGGTTATGTACGATTTCTTTTACATCAACAATGCCGTACTTTGATAAATCTAAATTTTTCATATTCAACAATTAAAAATTAATAGTTCCAACAAAACCTATTTTTTTTCTCGGAAGACAAAAATAATTTTTTTTTCCGATGCAGTCGGGCCTATATTTTTAATTTGGAAGAAGTTCATATTTAATTAACAGAAAAAAGACAGCCTGTTTACCAACAGGCTGTCTTTGAAGATTATAAAACCCAAAAATTCACAAACTTAAAATGTTAAGAAATCATTAACAGAACCAGGTAATTTCTTAAGATCTTGGATGGAATTGGCTAATCGTTGATTTTAAATAATCACGATCTAAATGTGTGTAAATTTCCGTGGTCAAAATGGATTCGTGCCCTAGCATTTCCTGAACGGCTCTTAAGTCCGCTCCTCCGGAAATTAAATGAGTGGCAAAAGAATGACGGAAGGTGTGTGGACTGATCTTTTTATCCATCCCAACTTTTTGAGCCAGGTTTTTAATAATGGTAAAGATCATTACTCGACTCAATTTTTTACCTCTCCGGTTTAAGAATAAAACATTTTCACTCTCCGGACTAATTTTTAAGGTCTTCCGGTAACCATTCAGGTACTTGTTAATTTCAACTACCGCTTTTTCACTTACCGGTACCAAACGTTCTTTTTCTGCTTTTCCTTCTACTTTAACAAAGCCTTGTTCAAAAAACAAGTTTGTTACTTTCAGGTTAACCAGTTCAGACACCCGTAAACCACAGCTGTACAGCGTTTCCAGCATTGCTTTATTACGCTGTCCTTCGGGCTTTTCTAAATCAACGGCATCAATAATCGTGTCAATTTCTTCCATCGTTAATACATCCGGAAGTTTACGCCCGATTTTGGGTGATTCCAAAAGCGTGGTCGGATCTCCCTGGATTTTGCCTTCGATTAACAGATACTTAAAAAACGACTTAATACCAGAGATGGTACGCGCCTGCGTACGAGGAGAAACGCCCCGGTCATTTAAGTGCTCCACAAAACTTCTTAAATGATTTAACTTGACCTTTTCCGGCGCTAGTTTCTTAAAATTTTCTTCCAAAAAAACCATCAGCTTATTAATGTCATTGACATAAGCGGCAATGGAGTTTTGTGACAATGATTTTTCCAATCTCAAGAAATTTTCAAAACCTTTTTTACTATCTTCCCATTTCATAATTAAAAGCATTTAAATTTGTTCTCTAATCAATTTTTGTAATTTTGGTTCTGTTGCTTTCAAACGTATTAATTAGTACATAGTTTCTTCCCCAAGAATACATAATTATCAATACGTCCTTCGGCTTGTTAAAGTTACTAAAATTTTAAATTAAAATACAATAAAAATGAAAATATTGTTAATCAATGGACCCAATTTAAACCTATTAGGCAAACGAGAAAAGAATATTTATGGTGATTTGTCCTTTGATGACTACTTTAAAACCCTTCAAACTAAATACCCACAACTAGACTTAAGCTACTACCAGTCGAACATTGAAGGCGAACTGATTGATAAAATCCATGAGGTGGGTTTTGACTATGATGGAATCATCATAAATGCGGGAGCTTATACACATACATCTGTTGCCATTCGCGATGCCATCGCTGGCGTGAAAACTCCCGTAATTGAGGTACACATTTCGAACATACTCACGCGCGAAAACTTCCGCCACGAATCGTTGATCGGTCCCGTTTGTGTAGGAAGTATTATGGGATTTGGGCTTGATTCTTACCGATTGGGTATCGAAAGTCTACTCTAACGTTAATTTTTGAATCATTTAACGCTATGGTGATGCACTTTTCTTCGCTCTGAAAGAAAAAAGCCTAATTTTGCAGCCCTTAATTTTTAAATAACAGAGATGAAACACACCAAAATTGTCGCTTCAATATCAGATCGAAGGTGCGAGCCAGAATTCGTAAAAGCCTTATATCAAGCGGGGATGAATGTTGCCAGGCTGAACACTGCCCACATCACTGAGGAGACAGCTTTAATGATGGTCAACAACATCCGTTCAGTTTCTGACAAGATTGCCATTCTGATCGATACCAAAGGACCCGAAATCAGAACAAGTGCACTCGAAGACCCAATTGATGTTGCTGAAGGCGAACTGGTTGAAGTCTCAGGAATAGAACGCAAAAGTGAAAAAGGACGAACTGTTCTTACAGTGTCTTATAATGCCTTCCATACTGAAATTCCGGCAGATGGAACTATCTTGATTGATGACGGAGAATTAGAACTATCCGTTCAGGAAAAACACGATGATTACGTCTTATGTCGGGTTGAAAACCCGGGGCAGATTAAGAGTAAGAAAAGTGTAAACACACCGGGCTTTAGCGTCAACCTGCCTTCAGTCACCGAAAAAGACCGAAAATTTATTGAATTTGCAGCCAAGCATGAACTAGACTTCATTGCTCACTCCTTTGTTCGTAATAAAGAGGATGTGCTGAAAGTTCAGGAGGAACTGGACAAATACAACAGTCCGATTGAAATCATCGCCAAAATTGAGAACCTGGATGGCGTAAACAACATCAACGAAATCCTGGATCACGCCTACGGTATTATGGTTGCCCGTGGTGACTTGGGTATTGAAATTGCTGCAGAGAAAATTCCAGGCATCCAACGCCTCTTAATCAAGAAAGCCGTTCAGCGTAAAAAACCAGTAATCATTGCTACCCAAATGCTGCACAGCATGATTGAGAATCCGCGCCCAACGCGTGCTGAAGTAAGCGATGTTGCCAACGCGATCTATTCCAGAACGGATGCAGTAATGCTTAGTGGAGAAACAGCTTACGGCCAATACCCGGTTGAAGCCGTTGCTACCATGAAAAAAATTGCAAATCAGGTTGAAGGAAGCAAAGACAAGCGGAACGACATTACACTGCCAGCTGTGAACAACGAGGTGGTGGCTTATTTGTCAGAAGCAGCTATTCTTGCATCAGAAGAGCTAAACACCAAAGCAATTGTTACCAACACACTAACAGGCAAAACAGCTCGTTACCTGGCGGCTTTCCGTGGTAAAAACCCAGTATATGCCAGCTGTTACGAAATGAAGATTTTCCGTAAACTGGCCTTGTCCTATGGTGTTCGTCCAATTTTAATTGAGCCTAAAAAAGACAAATTTAAAGTTGTTCGCTCCTCATTGAAAACCCTCGAAAAAATGGGTCGCTTAACCAAAGACGACATGGTGATCTATGTTGGAGGAAGCTTTGGAATTGGTGGTGGTTCCACATTCATGGAAATCTCTACCGTTGACCGCCTGACTTATAAAGAGGCAAAATAAAAAAAGACAAAATATGCTCACAGAGGCTGTCCTAAAAAGGCAGCCTCTGTTTTTTTATACCCCTCGCTCCTTCTGCTGACAAAAGCAATCTCCGAAAAAACGGGCACCCTAGCCTTCCCTGATCAGCACCCAAAAGCTCCTAAGCTGTCGGGAAAATCGCGCCAAATCATCTCCTTATCAAAATAAAAAAATATCTTTGGCATCTGAAGCACAAACCAGCCCAGAGGGATGAAAACCAAACAACTCATTTTTCTTGCTCTTATTTTTGCCACACTGCAAGTTCGTGCCCAAATTGGGGGCGAAAATACCTATGAGTTTCTCAACCTTCCCAACTCGGCCCGCATGGCAGCACTTGGAGGTAACCAAATTGCCATCAACGACTCCACCGACCTGAATGTTGCCTACAACAATCCTTCGCTGCTCCATGCTGAAATGGACAATAAACTATTGCTCAACTACATCAATTACTTTGACGATATTCAATCTGGCTACGCCTCGTATGCGAAAAACTACGGACAAGCAGGCGTATTTGCTTTGGGCATGCATTACATCAATTACGGCAAATTTGTGTATGCCGATGAATTTGGAGAGCGAGGTGGAACATTTAAAGCTGCGGAATATGCGCTGAATATTCTCTGGTCAAAATCCTTTAACCGGCTGCGGGTTGGAGCCACACTAAAACCCATTTTATCTTCTTTCGAGGCTTACCAGTCTTTCGGAGTTGCCATCGATTTGGGCGTAAGTTATGCCAGTCCCAACCGGCTAAGCAATGTTGCCATTGTCTTTCGAAATATCGGTAGTCAGGTCACCACATATTACGATGGAGCCGAGCGCGAGTCCATTCCATTCGATATTCAACTGGGCTTTTCCAAGCGTCTTGAGCATGCCCCCTTACGTCTGTCGGCTACCCTGCAGCACCTTCAAAAATGGGAACTGGCACAACCTAAAGAGAACGATAACAGTTTTGAAAGTACCATTCAAGAAGACAGCTTTGGGAAACAGTTTATGCGGCACCTGTTATTGGGTATTGAATTACTCCCAACAGAAAACCTGACTTTAAGAGCAGGCTACAATTACCAACGCCGGCAAGAGCTCATCTTTAACGACAAAGCCTCGACTGTTGGTTTTTCATGGGGCTTCGGATTTAAAATCAACCGGTTTCACTTCAATTACGGGTCTGCCCGCTACCACCTGGCAGCCAGCAGCAACCACATTTCCGTGGCCATTAATTTGAGTGAAAACTTTCACTAAAAACCGGCTAATCTGATTTTTTCTACTTCCTCCTCCCACAAACAAACCGTATTGGTTTAGTGATTTGTTTCCTTCAATTTTCCGGAACTTCCATAGAAAACAATATATTTGCGACAATGAATCAGACTGACAGCAAAAAAATTGTGATTGCCATTGACGGACACTCATCATGTGGCAAAAGCACGGTGGCCAAACAACTGGCCAAACAGTTGGGCTACCTTTACCTGGACAGCGGTGCCATGTACCGCGCAGTAACTTTGTTTGCATTACGCAACCAACTGGCCAAAAACGGGACTGTGGATGAGCAGGGCCTGATTGACCGTTTGGAGGAAATTAAAATTGAGTTTCACTGGAACGAAGCCAGCCGGCAAAACGAGACCTACCTGAATGGGGAGAATGTAGAAGAAGAAATTCGACAGCTTCCGGTTGCAAACCATGTAAGCCCGGTTGCCACCATCAAAGAAGTGCGTCAGGCCATGGTCAAGCAACAACAGGAACTGGGCAAAAACAAAGGCATTGTTATGGATGGGCGGGACATCGGCACAGTGGTTTTCCCTCAGGCTGAATTGAAAATTTTCATGACTGCCAGCCCCGAAGTCCGGGCACAACGACGATACGATGAACTAACTGCCAAAGGGCAGCAGGTGCAGCTGGACGAAATTCTGAAAAATGTGGAAGACCGTGACCGGATTGATTCAGGCCGGAAGGAAAGCCCGCTAATGCGCGCTGACGATGCCTTGATTTTGGACAACAGTTACCTCAACCGTGAAGAACAACTGAAATGGGCGGTGGAAAGAGCCAAAGAGCGTATTGAAAACTGCTAGCTGAATGACCAAGCGACAACAGAGAATTTTACCGTGAAAGTAGAGATCGATCATAAATCAGGCTTTTGCTTTGGCGTGGTCAATGCCATCAAAAAAGCAGAAGAAACCCTTAACAAGGGAGGTGTGCTCTTTTGTCTGGGCGATATTGTGCACAATGGCATGGAGATCAAAAGACTGGAATCCATTGGACTAATAACGATTGATCGCGAGAAATACTTCACCTTGAAAAACTGCCAGGTCTTGCTTCGTGCACATGGCGAACCCCCTGAAACCTACGCTTACGCCAAAGCCAACAACATTGAGTTGATTGATGCCACTTGCCCCGTGGTACTTAAACTTCAGCAGCGGGTAAAAGATGCCTTTCAGGAAATGGAACAAAAAGACGGGCAAGTTATCATCTTTGGAAAAAAGGGACATGCCGAAGTCATTGGTCTTAACGGGCAAACCAACAACCAGTCCATCATTGTTGAACAGGAAGACGATTTAGCAAAAATCGATGGCAACAAACCAGCTTATTTATTTGCACAAACAACAAAACCGGTGGATGAATTTTACGAGCTTGCTCAAAAGATTGAAGCCCAATCAACCGGAGAGCTTGTGGTAAAAGACACCATCTGCCGGCAGGTAGCCAACCGCGTGCCCCGCATGAAGGAGTTTGCGGCTCAGCATGACATCCTGATTTTTGTAGGCGGCAAAAAAAGCTCGAACGCTAAATTCCTGTTCGAAGTCTGTCTGAAAGTAAATCCCAACAGCCATTTTGTTTCATCGCCAGATGAACTCGATTCGGGCTGGTTTGAAGGGAAAAAGTCGGCGGGCATTTGCGGAGCAACCTCTACCCCGCAGTGGCTGATGGAAGAAGTAGCCGAACTGGTGAAAGGCTATTAATTTCAAGCAACCGAATCCTCGCTCTGAAACTGACACACCTTGGGCTTAAGTGTCCGAAATCTGAATCTTTTGCAATCTGGATTTCGAAAACGCCCCAAGGCAGGGTACCCGTTATAATTTCCTCGAAATAATTGCTAATCGCCCCGTGAATGGCTAATTTGCAAGGTCAATATAAATCGAAGTATTCCATGACAAAATCAGAAAAAACCAACATCAGGCAATCACGGGAGCTTAAAAAAATCGGCATTATAACATCCGGAGGTGATGCTCCCGGGATGAATGCGGCCATACGCGCCGTAACACGAGCTGCCATTTACAATAAATTAGAAGTGGTTGGAATTAACCATGGTTATAAAGGAATGGTTGACGCCGATTTTCGACCGCTTAGTTCGCGCGATGTCAGCGGTATTCTTCAGCAAGGAGGAACGATTTTAAAAACGGCCCGATGCGCAGAGTTTCGGACAAAAGAGGGACGCGAAAAAGCTTATCAAAATTTGCAAAAAGCCGAAATCGACGCCTTGGTCGTTATTGGTGGCGATGGTTCGTTTACCGGAGCTCTTATTTTCTCCAAGGAATTCAACATCCCCATTGTTGGGATTCCGGGAACGATTGACAACGACATCTATGGCACGGAGTACACCATTGGCTACGATACGGCCCTTAACACGGTTGTTCAGGCAGTCGATAAAATTAAGGATACCGCTGCCTCGCATGGTCGCATTTTCTTTATTGAAGTGATGGGGCGGGAAGCAGGTCTGCTGGCTCTGAACAGCGGGATTGCCATTGGCGCTGAAGTCATTCTGATTCCGGAGTCAACCAAAGACAAAGAGGTATTTGAACGCTACATCAGCAAGGGCTACAAGCGTAAAAAAACAAGCGGCATTGTTGTTATTGCTGAAGGCGACAAAATGGGCGGCGCAATCAAACTGGCGGAAAAAGCCCAACAGGAAAATCCGGATCTGGAAATCCGCGTCTCCATTTTGGGGCACATGCAGCGCGGCGGAAGTCCGACAGCTAAAGACCGGATTGTTGCCACCCGAATTGGAATTGCAGCCATTGAGGCCCTGCTTGACGATCAGCAAAGCATTATGATCGGGCTAAGGAACAACCGGATTACGCATGTTCCCTTTAGCAAAGCAGTTAGGCTGAAAAACAGCATTGATACCGATTTATTGAACATGCAAGAAATCATCAACATTTAACCGGCTTCGAAAGCCAAACCAGGAAGCTTGGTTTAAGCTCATAAAAAAGCCCGGAATTTGAAATCTCCGGGCTTTGTATTTGAATATTATTGTTATACTTTGGGCAGTGTCCAGGGCGAACGGTAATGGGCTTTAACCAGTTCATTCGCTTCATCGTCATTAATAAACTGCTGTGCATCGGGGTTCCAGTTTACTTTGCGTCCCAGGCGATAAGAGATATTCCCCAGGTGAGCAAAGCGGGCAATGTGTGCCCCGGTTTCAATATCACAATTGGGCTTGTTGCCCGTGCGAATACAATCCAAAAAGTTTTTCACATGCAAATCCAATCCATCTCCTTGGGCATTTTGCAACTTCACTCCATCATAACCTTCCTTCTTACTGGTGCTTTTGGTTTCTGCAATCACTTCCCAGCCACTACGGTCAATCACCAAGGTTCCGTATTCGCCAACAAAAGCAACGCCATGTCCGCGGCCTCCGTAATTGGCACCGTAAATACCAATGGTGTGGTCCCACACCAAGCCAAAATCGCCAAAGTCATATACCGTCGTCATGGTGTCGGGTGTTTGCATGGCATCATCCGGGAAGGCATATTTTCCGCCCACTGCCATAATTGATTTCGGCACATACTGATTCATGCCAAACAAGGCAAAATCAAGCAGGTGTACGCCCCAATCGGTCATCACCCCACCAGCATAGTCCCAGTACCAACGGAAAGAGGCATGAAACCGGTTTTTATTGAACGGACGTTTCGGAGCAGGTCCCAACCACATGTCGTAGTCAACACCTTCCGGAGCTTCCGAGTCGGGCACTACCGGAATGGAGCGTTTCCAGCCCACATTGGACCACGAACGTACGGAGCGCACCCGTCCAATGTTTCCGCCTTGTACATAGTTTACCGCATCGTTCCAGTGCTGGTGGCTACGTTGCCACTGCCCTACCTGTACCACGTTACCATAGCGTTTTTGTGCGGCTACCATCACGTTGCATTCCTCAATGGTCGTTCCAATGGGTTTTTCAACATACACATGCTTTCCCGCCTCCGAAGCATAAACCATGGGCAAGCAATGCCAATGATCAGGTGTTCCCACAATCACAGCATCAATATCCTTGTTATCAATCAGCTGCCGAAAGTCGTTGTATAAAATCGGACGTTTGCCGGTCATTTTCTCCACATCTTCGCCCCGCTTATCCAGCACACGCTGATCCACATCACAAAGAGCCAGGCATTCCACTTCCTTGTTTTTCAGGAATGATTGCAGGTTGTTAAAACCCATTCCACGGCAGCCAATCAGCCCCACCGTAATTTTTTCATTGGGCGAAGCACATCCGGCATTCATAATCGTAGGCAATGCAGCTATTCCGGCAGTAACAACAGCCGACTGTTTGATAAAGGTTCTTCGGGTATCGTTCATCACGTTGTGTTTAATTAATTTTATTTGGTAGTTCCTGTAAAGATAATTGAAATAAGTAAAATGCGAATTCGATTGCACAAATTCCTTATTTTTCATGGAAAGAGTTATCCTGCAAAAAAAATCAGCCGGTTTATTAAGCCGCTTATAACCAATTACCCAATACCGCAGGCAATTTCATGGCCATTAAGTTGCAAAATAAGCCACACTGTTTTAACTTAACACAATGGTTATAGCCAAAAACCGAATCAAGCAAGCGAATGGATAAATTGCAAAACTTGTTTGCCTGACCGGTCAACGAAACCATTCACTAAAAATGCTTTCATGAAAAAATTAACAACCTACTTCGTCCTGTTTATCCTGACCCTGTCAGCCACTGCCCAATCGGTCGATATCAAAGAGATCGTTCGCAAAGCCGACCAAAAACTACGCGGCAACTCCAGCATTGGCGAGTTTACCATGACCATTCAACGCCCGGCGTGGGAACGAACCATTTCGATGAAAAACTGGACGTTGGGCTCCGACTATTCTTTGATTTTGATTACAGCGCCTGCCAAAGAAAAAGGACAGGTTTTTTTGAAACGTGAAAACGAAATGTGGAACTGGGTTCCCAGCATTGACCGGATGATTAAAATACCGCCATCAATGATGATGCAATCCTGGATGGGTTCCGACTTTACCAACGACGATTTGGTGAAGGAATCATCGCTGGTGAAAGATTATGAACACCAGCTGATAGGCGAAGAAAACCTTGAAGGCTATGCATGCTATAAAATAGAACTGATTCCACATGAAGAAGCAGCCGTTGTGTGGGGCAAAATTTACATGTGGGTCAGCCAGGAAGAGCTGCTGTGGTTGAAAGCCGAATTTTACGACGAAGATAATTTTCTGGTCAACACCGAAATTTTAAGTGACATCAGGCAAATGGATGACCGGATTATTCCAACGCATCTGGAAATGATTCCGGCCGAAAAAGAAGGACACAAAACCATCATGACCTTTGACCAGATCGATTTTGATGTTGATCTGAAGGCATCTTTTTTCTCTATTCAGAATATGAAAAGAATAAGAAATTGAGGGATGGAAGGATTGATGGACAGAAGGATGCAGAGATGGAACGTTCGAACAAAAAACAACTAGGAATGGCAACCTCAGAGCAAATAGAATATCGAATGGAGATGAAAGAGCGGTTGAGAACATTCGTCCTCAATCTTCTGGAATTAACAACGCAAATCCCATATTCTCAAGAGACGAAAATTATCAAAGATCAGTTAATCCGATCAGGAAGTTCAATTTACGCCAACTACCGGGCAGCCTGCAGAGCCCGTTCAAAAAATGAATTCTACAGTAAACTGTGCATTGTCGTAGAGGAAGCCGATGAAACGGAAATGTGGCTTGATCTTTTGATTCTTTCAAAATGGAGCAACAACAAGCAAACAAAGGCCCTGCATAACGAAAGTCTTGAACTGCTAAAGATCATGGCAAAAGCCCGAAAAAATTCAAACCAATAAACGATGAAACCAACCCATCAATCCTTCAATCCTCCAATCCTTCAATCCATAAGCTATGCCCACTAACCTAAAAATAGCATGGCGCAACCTTTGGCGCAACAAACGGCGAACCCTGATTACCGTGGCCTCCATCTTTTTTGGCGTACTGCTTTCGGCCTACATGACCAGCATGCAGGAAGGTTCGTACGAAAAAATGGTTGACATGGTCGTAAAGTATTACTCGGGGTCCATGCAGGTACACCACGAAAACTACTGGGAAAGCAAAAGTATTAACGACACTTTTGAAGACAACGACTCCCTCCGGCAAAAAATCTTAGCCCACAACGAAGTGGACTTTCTTATTCCGAGGCTGGAATCCTTCGCACTGGCTTCCTCGCGCGAACTAACCAAGGGCGTTTTGGTTTTAGGAATTGAACCGGAACCGGAAAACCGCCTGACCTCGCTAAAAAGCAATGTTCGCTCAGGCACCTACCTGGATGAAAAAGACCAGGGACTGCTGATTGGCGAAGGGCTGGCAAACTATCTCCGTCTGGGCGTCAACGACACGCTGGTACTTATCAGTCAAGGGTACCACGGCATCAGTGCCGCCGGGAAATACCCAATTCGCGGCATCATCAAACATGCCTCACCAGAGCTGAATAAAATGATTGTTTACATGACACTTCCCGTTTGTCAGGATTTCTTTTCGGCACCCAACCGACTAAGCTCCCTGGTGGTTAACATCAAGGACAACGACCTGCTTCAGCGGAGCCTGAAGAAACTACGGGCCGACCTCACCTCACCTTATTCCATTATGAGCTGGCAGGAGATGTCGCCCGAAATGGTGCAACAAATTGAAAGCGACCGGGCAGGTGGCATCATCATGAAAGCAGTGCTTTACATTGTCATAGGCTTTGGCATTCTGGGCACCATTATGATGATGATTGCTGAACGCAGACGGGAGTTTGGCGTGATGGTTGCCATTGGCATGCAACGCTATAAACTGGCCACCATCCTTTTCTACGAAACGGTTTTTATCGGCATGATTGGCGCCCTGTCAGGCTTACTGGTCAGCATTCCGCTACTCAGTTTCCAGGCGCAAAACCCCATTCCTCTAACCGGACAAGCAGCCCAACTGATGGAAGACTACGGCTTTGAACCGTATATGTTCTTTTCCCTGGCCCCTTCAGTGTTCTGGCACCAGGCACTCACCGTATTCCTGATCACGCTGCTCATTGCCCTCTACCCCATTTTTTCGGCCAACCGAATGAAATTAATTAACGCACTACACGCTTAAACCCACCCGATATGATTACTTCTGTTGCATGGCGAAATATTTGGCGAAACCCGGTTCGGTCGGGCATTATCATCACGGCCATTTCAATTGGCATGTTTGCCGGCGTGTTTAGTGCTACCTTCACAAAAGGCTGGATGAACCAGCGGCTGGAAGCCGGCGTGGAGACAGAAACCTCACACATCCAGCTGCATGAGCCAACCTATCGCGAAAATTATGAGATCAACCAATTCATCCGGCAGGGAGTTCAGCTGGCTGACCAACTTTCAGCGCTCCCCGAAGTTGATGGAGTCAGTCCGCGGGTAACCATTCAATCCATGATTGCTTCGGCCGAAACCGGCACCGGCGTTAAAATTATGGGCATCATTCCTGAAAAAGAGAAGCAGGTGACTAAATTAAGCCAGTTTGTTACTGAAGGGGACTATTTTGAAAGCATCAGCCGAAACCCAATCATCATCGGAAAAAAACTGGCCGAGAAACTCAAAATCAAGTTAAAATCCAAAGTGGTTATCACACTTCAGGATGCCGATGGAAACATTACCGGCGGAGCGTTCCGGGTATGTGGTATTTTTGATTTGACCAACAGCATGTTTGAAGAGGCCAATGTCTTTGTCCGGTACAACGATCTGGCCCGTTTAGGCATGCTTCCCGAAGGAGTGGCGCACGAAATCATTGTTCACCTCAACGATCAGAAAAACCTGGAGTCCGTCACCCAAGAGCTTCGAACCAAATACCCTGAATTGGAAGTCATGAACTGGAAAGAGCTCACCCCCGAGCTCGGCTACCTCAATGAAATTGGCAATTTATACACCTACATCTTTGTCATCATCATCCTGCTTTCCCTGGGATTCGGCATTATTAATACCATGTTGATGGTGGTGATGGAACGCGTGAAAGAGCTTGGCATGCTCATGGCTATCGGTATGGGCCGGCTTCGGTTGTTCCTGATGCTTATGCTCGAAACCACCCTGCTCACGCTTACCGGTGGCCTCATTGGAATCGTCCTGGGGCTGGGAGCTTCTTTTGCCCTTCAGGAAAAAGGCATCAACCTGTCGAACTGGGCACAGGGGCTGGAAGATTTTGGCTATTCGGCCATCATTTACCCGGTGGTTGAAACTCAAATGGTGCTGGTCATTATCCTGCTGGTCATTCTCACCGGAATTATTGCCTCGGTGTACCCGGCCCGCAAAGCACTGAAATACAATCCGGCCGAAGCCATCAGAACAGAATAATTCAAGAACCAACTTTTAAAACCATCCAACGATGACAATTATAAGCATCAATAACCTGTTTAAAACCTACAAAGATTCAGAAATCGAGGTACACGCGGTCAATGGCATTGACTTGTCCATTGATGAAGGAGAATTTACGGCCATTGTTGGCCCTTCCGGCTCGGGCAAAACCACCCTGCTGAATATGCTTGGCGGACTGGACCAACCAAGTTCAGGAACCATTCGCATTGATCAAACCGAACTGGCCCAGCTCAAATCGTCACAACTCATTGATTTCAGAATGAAAAACATTGGTTTTGTCTTCCAGTCCTACAACCTGATTCCGGTACTGACAGCCAAAGAAAATGTGGAGTTTGTTATGCACCTGCAAGGAAGGCCCAAAAAAGAACGGGAGGAGCGCACCATGCAACTGCTGGAAGCTGTCGGGCTAAAAGGACGCGAAAACAGCCGGCCGGCCAAGCTTTCCGGCGGACAGCAACAGCGGGTAGCTGTGGCCCGGGCCTTGGCTTCGAAACCCCGGTTTGTGCTGGCCGATGAACCCACCGCCAACCTCGATTCAAAATCGACCGAAAATCTGCTCAATATCATGGAAGAGCTGAATAGGCAAGAAAAAATAACCTTTATCTTTAGCACGCACGACCAGCGCGTGGTCAACAAAGCCCATCGGGTTATTACCCTTGAAGATGGAAAAATAATTAATGACAATCGTAAAAACAGCTAATTATGCAGGCAATCTTAAACCTCATGCTCATTCTTTTCGGAGTTTTAGTCTCCACCTCAAACAACCACGAACCAGCCAACACGCCCCAGGATGACTCGTGGCCTGAAAGCATCAATACCGTCGAGCAAGCCTTTTACCTGGATACTTACGAAAAAGCAATTGTGCTGGAATTGAACAAGGTTCGCAACAACCCGGCCCGCTATGCGGCCGACTACCTCGAACCGTTGAAAACCGCCTACAACAACAAGGTGCTCACCTTCCCCGGCGAGGCGCCTTTGCAAACCCGCGAGGGAGTTGCTGCCCTGGAAGAAGCCATTCAGGCCTTGAAAACAGCAGCTCCGGTTCCGCCTCTGGAACCTTCGCGCAGCTTAACCTCCGCCGCTGAATTGCTGGTTAAAGATCAAAAGTCTTATGGCGGAACCGGCCACCTGACCAAAAGTGGCTGGACGCCTCAGGTTCGGGTCAAACGCTTTGGCACTTACACCTCGCGACTGGCCGAAAATCTGGTGTACGGCTACACCAATGCGCAATACGCGATCATTTCGCTGTTAATTGACGACGGCGTGGCTAACCGCGGACACCGTGCCAACATTCTGGATGCCGGTTTTACCACCGTTGGCGTGGCAGCAGATAAGCATCCGACCTACAACTATTTTTGCACCATTGAATTTACTGATGGCTTTACAGCAACCGGACGATGAAACGTTTTTACCTGCTCCTGCTCCTGGCTGTTCCTTTGCTGGCAGAGGCCCAGCAAGCGGTTAGCCTGACCGGGTATGCCAAGGAGCTGTTCATGTATTACAAACCCGACCAGGAACTGCCGGGCATTGGCTCCGATGCTTTGGTGGCCAACACCTTTCACAACCGACTGAATTTTAAATGGTACGCGTCCACCCAACTGACAGCCGTGGTGGAAATGCGCAACCGCATCCTGTTTGGAAACCTCGTGAAGCAATACCCCGCCTACCAGTCGGTGGTTGATGTGGATAATGGCTACCTGGATTTATCCTTTGTGCCATTCGAAGGAAAAGGCTGGTTCATGCACAGCTTCTTCGACCGGGCTTACCTCGACTGGGTTTCGGGCAACTGGCAAATCCGGCTGGGACGCCAGCGAATCAACTGGGGGGTCAACCTGGTGTGGAATCCAAACGACGTTTTCAACTCCTTTTCCTATTTCGATTTCGACTACGAAGAGCGCCCCGGAACCGATGCCTTGCGCATTCAATACTATACCGGAATGACCTCTTCGGCTGAACTGGTTTACCAATTGGGAGAAAATGCAAACGACATGGCCCTGGCCGGACTGTACCGCTTTTCACAATGGGATTACGACTTTCAGTTTATCGGCGGATGGGTTGGTACCGACTACATGCTGGGGGCCGGCTGGGCTGGCGACATTAAAGGTGCCGGTTTTCGCGGAGAGATCACCCACTTCAAGCCACGACAAGAAGACTCCGGGTCTGAAACCGCAACGGTGGCCTCCATTTCGGCCGACTATACTTTTCCTGGCTCCCTCTATATTCACTCCGGCATTTTATACAACAGCCATGGCACCACAGGCAAAGCAGGCGGATTAGACCCCTTTTTCAACAACAAACTTTCCGCCAAATACCTTTCGCTGGCTCGTTATTCCTTGTTCGGGCAGTGTTCCTATCCGCTTACGCCCCTGCTTTCCGTCGATCTTTCCAGCATCCTGAATCCCAGCGATGGCTCCTGGTACATTGGCCCCACAGCAAGCTATTCGCTTCAAAACAACCTGGAACTAATGGCCACCGGGCAATTGTTTTTTGGGGAAGAAGGCACTGAATTTGGTGAAATTGGTAAATTACTCTTTGCCCGCTTAAAATGGAGCTTCTGAGCTTACGGGTGAACATGGGCCCAGGTGGGAAGCTCGTAGTTGATCCCCAACTGCAGTTTGCTGCAAGCCGACTGGAGTTTGTCCGGAACCAACCCGAGTTCTGTTTTTGCCGACTCGAGTTTGCTCAGCGCTGACTTCGCCGACCCTTTTACCGACTGCAGTCACCTTTTTGATGAATTGAGTCCGTTCGAACCCGACTGCAGTCACCTCGAAGCTAAGTCGAGTCAGGTCAGAACCGACTGCAGTCACCTCAAAGGTAACTCGAGTCATGTTTGAGGTGGGGGGGGTACCTCAGAGGTACCCCCCTGAGGTGTTAAATAGAAAATGCTCGGTAATGTTCATTAAACTGTGTCAATTGTATTTTTTGCTATTAGAGTTTTAGTTTGCATCGTTCTCCAAATTTGATA
>NZ_JBNGOT010000024.1:0-37645 GCF_050589705.1 Sunxiuqinia rutila | reverse complement strand
AGCAAAACATTTTTTTTCACCGCCTGTTGAGCTACTCCAGCAACAAACGCTCCGACCCGCGCTAAAAAAGCCTGGAAACCTCATGAAGCCTGCTCTGGATGGGGCTATGGAAAGGCCTTCTCTAGAAAAACAAACACTATTATATATATCGTATTACAAAGAGATCTGGCTTCGTTTTCCAAAAAAACACGCTTTAAGAAACACTCCAGTCTTGCCCGTTTGCCTCTCCTTAGCTATATATTAAGAGTAAGGTACCGCAAAACTCTTCTCTTTTGGCTCCAGCCCTATCACAAGAGCATGTACAACCTGAAGCCAAAGTCAGCAATCAACCTTCTACCAAATTCCCCCTATGGCCAGCACCAGCCGTTGAATCATTCTATTTTTACTTGAAACCCCGGACAGAAATAGACTGCCTGCCAGGGAGTAACCAAATAACCCCCTCAACAATCACCCAATAAAACGCAGACTCTATACTAAAAGCCAGAAGGCTCCGTTTTTCTTTTAGCTTATTTTTTTGCTATATTAAAAAAGATCGAGTCGAATTTGAATTCACCTTCTTATATTTACGCAGTTTAACAACAAAGAAATAAATAACAAACATGAAATCATCTTTATTGAAATATGTAGCTTTTAGCCTGTTAATGAGTTTTACGACCATTTCTTTTGCTCAAACAACTTCATACGGTGCTGCTTTTGATACGCTTAACGTAAAGGATCAGTTTGAGCACTTGTATAAAAAATCAAACACTTATGAGGAGTATAAGGTAATGAGCATTAGCGGCTACAACCTACTCAAGCAAAACTCCATTGACAGTATTGGCCAATATCAAAAAGTAGCAAGAAACCTTCAGCAGGAAATTAATACTTTAAAAAATGACTTGACCGCCGCCAACGCTGCAACAACAAGTCTGCAAGAAGAGCTTACAGCCAGCCAGCAGGCCAAAGACAGCATCAGCTTAATGGGCATAGAAGTATCCAAAAGTAGCTACAACTCCATTATGTGGGGATTAATCATTTGCCTGGCAGCGATTTTGCTAATCATCCTCTCCCTTTATAAGCGAGGCCATCATGTGGTAAAAGAAACCAAAAACCGGCTGGAAGAAGTTCAGGAAGACCTGGAGAACCTTCGAAAAAATGCCTTGGTAAGAGAGCAGAAACTCGCACGCGAGCTGATGGATTTCAAATTGAAGCACAAACCCAACCGCTAAGAGTTCTTTAAAAAAGACATAAACCCAATAAAAAAATGGAGGCCTGTAAAACAAGCCTCCATTTTTATTTTATCAGATATGCTATTTACTGCATTTCATATTTATAAGAACCTAAGTCGCTTAAATCCGATGTACGGATGAATTCAGCATGAGCTTTCACCTGAGCTTTTGCAATTCGGATGAAGTTTTTAGCTGATTTTGCAAACATGGCATCCCGATTGGAATCCAACACCAGCAGGTAACTCATAATGATATTTCCAGCCATCTCGACTAAGCGGCGGGCATGGAAATCGATAAACTCATTATCTTCAGTTGCCAGTACTTTATTGACTGCCTGCTCATACTCATCAGTAAGAATGATCAAGGTACGACGCAAGTGCTCTAGTTCCGGAGACACTTTCTCAGCTTCATAAACCCGAATTTGGTTCAGGTAAGCACCGGTAGTCACCCCGCGAATGGCTGCCACAACCTGCAGCTGCGTTGTTCCTTCGTAGATTGACGTAATACGGGCATCACGATAAATCCGTTCAACCGGATAATCTTTCATAAAGCCTGACCCACCATGAATCTGCACGGCATCATAAGCCAGTTGATTGCTGTATTCGCTGGACATTCCTTTGACTAAAGGCGTGTAAATATCAGCAAGTCTCTGATATTTTTTCATCTCATCACGCTCTTCTTTCTCCAGCTTACGCTCTTCAGCAATATGCATATAAGTCTTATATACATCAACAAAACGAGCCGTTTCATACAGCAAGGTACGCGAAGCATCCAGTTTTGCCTTCATATTCGACAACATTTCATACACAGCCGGGAAGCGCATAATGGCTTTACCAAACTGAACACGCTCTTTGGCATAAGCTAATGCTTCGCGGTAAGCAGCTTCTGAAACACCAACCGACTGGGCAGCGATTCCCAGACGTGCACCATTCATCAGAGCCATTACGTATTTAATCAATCCCATTTTGCGAGAGCCCACCAACTCGGCCGGTGCATCTTTAAACACCAACTCACAAGTAGGCGAACCAATGATTCCCATTTTGTGCTCAATTCGACGAACTGTTACGCCTCCATCGTTTTTGTCGTAAATGAACATAGACAATCCACGACCGTCTTTCGTACCAGGCTCAGAACGGGCAAGAACCAGTGAAATATGACCATCACCATTGGTAATAAACCGCTTAACTCCATTCAAAATCCATTTGCCTGATTTCTCATCGTAAACCGCTTTCAACTGAACGGCCTGCAAATCGGAACCGGCATCGGGCTCGGTCAAGTCCATCGCCATGGTATCGCCATTACAAACACGAGTCAGGTATTTTTCTTTTTGTTCTTCGGAAGCAAATTCATTGATCGTTTCAGCACAATCCTGCAAGCCCCAAATATTCACAAACCCCGCATCAGCACGCGATACAACATCGGCAGCCATAATGTAAGGTACAATCGGGAAGTTCAAACCGCCATATTTCCTTGGCAACGACATCCCCATCAAACCAGCTTTATTCAAGGCTTCGATGTTTTCAGAAGTTCCGCGGGCATAAATTACATGTCCATCGACAACCTGTGGTCCTTCGGCATCAATTGATTCAGCATTTGGTCCAACAATATCGCCACAAATCTCACCAACAACTTCCAACACTTTGTCGAAGTTATCCATCGCGTCTTCGTGGTCCATCGGAGCAAAATCAAACGCTTCTTTTTCTGCAAAATTCCGTTCCTTCAACCGAACGATTTTCTCCATCAACGGATGATCCAAGTGGAATTTCAATTCTTTATTATCGGTATAATAATTAGCCATTTCTTTAAAGTTTAAGTTTTACCTGCCGCTACTTGGTGTTTTGTTTATAGTACTTAATCATTTTGGGAATGATGGTAGCCACATCGCCGTTAATCACATAATCGGCTACTGCATTGATGGGCGCCTCCGGATCGGTGTTGATGGCAATAATCTGTGCCGATTCTTCCATACCCGCACGGTGCTGAATTTGCCCGGAAATTCCGCAAGCAATGTACAACTTAGGACGTACAGTAACTCCGGTTTGCCCAATCTGACGCTCATGTTCGGCATAGCCAGCATCAACGGCAGCGCGGGAAGCACCAACTTCTCCTCCTAAAACTTCAGCTAAATCAAAGAGCAGCTGAAAATTCTCTTTCGAACCCATTCCATAACCACCGGCAACCACAATCGGAGCCGCTTTCATGTTCACCTTGCTCTTTTCCATGTGACGCTCCAAAATTTCGACCAGGAAATCGGCATCACTAACATACTTCGCTACATCCAGTTTCACAACTTTTCCTTTGTACTTTGGATCAAGTATCTCCTTTTTCATCACCCCTTCGCGAACGGTTGCCATCTGCGGGCGACAATCCGGATTGATGATGGTTGCAATAATGTTACCACCAAACGCCGGGCGAATCTGGTAAAGCAGGTTTTCGTAGTTTTTGTTTTGCTTTTTATCCAAATGGTCACCAATCACCAGGCTGGTACAGTCGGCAGTTAACCCACTATGCAAGGCTGAAGAAACGCGTGGTCCCAAGTCACGACCAATTGAAGAAGCTCCCATTAAAGCAATTTGTGGCTTCTGCTCTTCAAACAATTTTACAATGATGGAAGTATGTGGCAGTGTACTATAAGGATACAAGCGCTTATCATCGGCCACATGAACTATATCCACCCCATAGGGGAAGATTTGTTCCTCGATACCATCCAACTGGTGTCCGATAACAATGGCTTCCAATTTACATTTTAACTCGTTGGCCAATGAACGGCCTTTGGTCATCAACTCCTGGCTAACTTCAGCCACATGACCATCTTCTATTTCGCAATATACAAATACGCTATTCATAACTGATCTGTTAGGGGTTAACCAATGGTGTGACTTTCAATCAACTCGCGCATCAAATCATTGATGTCGCTATCTGCTGAGGTAATTACTTTTGCTTCTTTCGCCTGAAGAACAACGTTCTCCACTGTTTTTACTTTTGTTGGCGAACCACTTAACCCCAACTCAGCATGATCCACTTCAATATCATTTACCGTCCACTCCGGAATATTCAGGTACGGACGATCGTTATACAAATGCAAATAATCTTCATTTGAATTCTGAAGTTCGGTAACCGTTTTGGCATGCTTGTACTTCATAATCAGTTTAGCATTGCGTGCCCGGCAGTCAGGAGCCGACCCGTTAACTGTCAGCACCAACGGAACCGGACAGGAAACCGTTTCTACTCCACGCTCCAAACGACGCTTCATTTCTACTTTTCCATTCTCTATCTTCTGAATTTCCTCAACGTAGGTAACTTGCGGCAAGCCCAATTTTTCAGCAACCTGAGGACCAACCTGAGCCGTATCGCCATCAATAGCCTGACGACCAGCGATTACGATATCAAAGTCCTTCACTTTTTTCAGGGCTTGCGAAATGGCATAGGAAGTTGCCAGTGTATCAGAACCTGCAAAAGCCCGGTCGGTCAATAAAATACCGCCATTGGCTCCACGGAACATGGCTTCGCGGATAATCTCGGCGGCTCGGCCCGGCCCCATTGTCAGAATTGTAACTGTAGATCCCGGGAATGTATCTTTAATGCGAAGCGCCTGCTCCAATGCATTTAAATCTTCCGGATTGAAAATTGCCGGCAAAGCTGCCCGGTTAATGGTACCGTCAGCTTTCATAGCATCCTTGCCAACGTTACGGGTATCGGGTACCTGCTTGGCAAGAACAATAATTTTATAAGCTCTCATCTTATTTAAATTTGTCAGTTTTATTGAATGTTAGATTTAAACCAATCCTTTTTTCAAGTTGGTGCGCAAAGCACAAAATGTTGCCATTTTTTCTCTGCAAGGGAAGCAAATATAGCCAAAGCCCCCTAAGTTATCAAGGCTTACAGCCCTTCCGGAGATTTCAAAACTGATTCGAAAACTCATTTTCGCGGACAAATCATTTCAATTCGGAAAGAAACCATTGCTAAAAAGGGTTATTTACGAGCATTTAAAACAATCAACCTATTTTTTCAAAAAATCTCAGAATCATCGATTGTTAAACTTATTTATAATCATTTTAATCTAGCCAAAGCCATATTCCAATAACCTCAATAAAGGGGCCTCCTAAGCCTTTCCAGATCATAAATGATTCTTTCATCCGGCTATTGAAATCGTCATGTTACTCTCCCTTGAAAGACCAAATCAGAATTCCGGCTAAAGCCAATGTATTTGTTTCATCAAGCTGATCAAAAGCGAACTATCCAAAACATAAAGCAATTAAATGATATGTATTCAATTATTACTCTTGCAGAAGAACAATTTAAAAAGTATTTTAAACTCTTAAAATAAACAGTAATTAAAGAATTTAAATGAGTTTCATAACTTACGTGTGTTTGATTCATAGCCCTAAGGAGTGAAATTCAAATGAGATTAATAATTTTCACGAGCACACGAAGTCGATAAACATTTCAACCATAAAACCTAAACTTATGAAGATGAACTTATTCTTTTCTATTCTGCTGCTGTTTTTGGTTAGTACAGCTGCACTTGCACAAACAAAAATCAGCCTGCACACTGACCAGGCCAAAACCAAAATCAACAAAGAAATTTACGGGCACTTCGCCGAACACTTGGGGCGATGCATTTACGGGGGAATTTATGTTGGTCAGGATTCTGAGATTCCCAATATCCGAGGATTTCGCGAAGATGTAGTTTTTGCCTTGAAAGAAATGGAAATCCCCTTGCTGCGCTGGCCGGGGGGCTGCTTTGCCGACACCTACCACTGGAAAGACGGCATCGGGCCTCAACACGAGCGCCCTTCGATGGTTAATGTGCACTGGGGCGGGGTTACGGAGGACAACAGCTTTGGCACTCATGAATTTCTGGACTTCTGCGAGCTCATTGAAGCTGAGCCTTACATCAACCTGAACGTCGGTTCGGGAACGGTTCGGGAAGCTTCGGAGTGGGTCGAATATGTCACCTCAAAAAACATCAGCCCCATGACGGACTTGCGGAAACAAAACGGACGCGAAGAACCCTGGGAAGTAAAATACTGGGGAATTGGCAATGAAAACTGGGGATGTGGCGGTGATATGACTCCCGAATATTATGCCGACCTCTATCGGCAATTTGCTTCATACGCCAGAGGTGCCAGCTACAAAATTGCCTGTGGTGCCAGCGACTATGACTATAATTGGACTGATGTGTTGATGAAAAAAACACAAAACAAACAGCATCTCACTCAAGGGCTGTCGTTACACTACTATACCATTACCCACAATTGGAGCCACAAGGGGTCGGCTACAGACTTCAATGAAAAAGAGTGGGTTACCACCCTTGACAAAACCTTAAACATGGATGAACTTATAACAAAACATTCCACCATCATGGATAAATACGACCCGGAAAAACGAATCGGCTTAATTGTTGACGAATGGGGAAACTGGTTTGATGTGGAGCCGGGCACTAATCCGGGTTTCCTGTACCAGCAAAATACGATGCGCGATGCCTTGGTGGCCGGTATCAACCTCAATATTTTTAACCAGCATGCCGACCGCGTCAAAATGTCCAACATTGCCCAAACGGTGAATGTTTTGCAATCGGTCATTCTGACCAAAGACGAGCAGATGGTGCTAACACCAACCTACTACGTATTTAAAATGTATGCTGCCCACCAGGAAGCCACCTTGATTCCGATGAACCTGGAAACAAGCCGCTATGAATTTGAAGGGCGCTCCGTTCCCACGGTTCATGGATCGGCTTCCACCAAGGATGGTGTCGTTTCCATCACCCTGTGCAACCTCAACCCCAATCAGGCTGAGCAAGTAGCCCTGACCATTACCGGACAGGAGTTTTCCACTTGTGCAGGACAAATTATTACGGCTAAAAACATGAATGATTACAACGATTTTGATCAGGAAGAGAAAGTAAGTCTTCAAGCATTTGATGTGAAGAAGCCCAAAAACGGAAACCTAAGCATTGACTTGCCTGCAAAATCCGTAGTACTGATTCAACTTCAATAAATAAAAAAGAAGGGCTAACAAAAACGGGAACCTGATGAGGCTCCCGTTTTTTATTTTGATCGGTTTCGTTTACTTGTCTTCGCCCCGAATCTCCACCCGACGTATTTTTCCGGAAATGGTTTTCGGTAATTCCGTTACAAACTCAACAATACGTGGATATTTATACGGAGCCGTAGTCTGTTTCACATGGTTCTGAATCTCTTTGACCAAAGCTTCTGAGCCCGGCTGATATTCGGGGGCCAGCACAATACTGGCTTTCACCACCTGACCACGTACGTCATCCGGAGCGGCCGTAACAGCACACTCCACCACGGCCGGATGTTCCATCAAAGCACTTTCAACCTCGAAAGGGCCAATACGATAGCCGGAGCTTTTGATGACATCATCCACCCGACCAACAAACCAGAAATAGCCATCTTCATCGCGCCAGGCCAAATCGCCGGTATGATACAAACCATCGTGCCATACGGCCTGGGTTCGTTCCTGGTCGCGATAATATTCCTGGAAAAGTCCTACGGGCGTCTTTTTATCGGTTCGGATAACAATCTCCCCGATTTCACCATCTTCACACAAACGATTCTCCGGATGCAACAACTGCACTTCATAAGTCGGGTTTGGAATGCCCATGGAGCCGGGCTTGGGTTCCATCCACGGGAAAGTGGCAATGGCCAGCACCGTTTCGGTTTGACCAAAACCTTCCATCAAGCGAATCCCGGTCAACTTCAAAAAGCGGTTGTACACTTCGGCATTCAGCGGTTCGCCCGCTACTGTACAATATTTCAGTGAAGACAGGTCGTACTTTGAAAAATCTTCCCGGATCATAAAGCGGTAAACCGTTGGCGGTGCGCAAAAGGTGTTAATTTTATACTGACTAATCACCTGGAGCATATCCGCCGGATTGAATTTCTCATGATCGTAAACAAACACGGCCGCTCCGGCCAGCCACTGCCCATACAGTTTTCCCCATACGGCTTTCCCCCAGCCCGTGTCGGCCACGGTCAGGTGCAGGCCATTTTCTTCCACCTTGTGCCAATACGAAGCCGTGGTGATGTGTCCCAGCGGATAGGTAAAATCGTGGGCCACCATCTTCGGGTTTCCGGTGGTACCCGAGGTAAAGTATAAAAGTGAAATGGAGTCGTTGCTTGAAACCGCTTCCGGACGTACAAAGGCGGGCGCCTGCTCTAGTCCGGTAGCAAAATCCTGCCAGCCTTCGGGCACCAGTGGCCCCACCGACAAGCGATGCTCAACGCTGGGCGAGTCTTCCATGGCCAGATCAACCTGTTCCATCACTTCCGCTTCGCCAACGGCTACAATGGCTTTTATTTCTGCTGAATTGTTCCGGTAAACCAGGTCTTTCTTTTTCAACAAGTGCGTGGCCGGAATACAAACCGCGCCTAACTTATGCAAGGCAATGATGGAAAACCAAAACTCAAAACGACGTTTTAAAATCAGCATAACCTTATCGCCCCGTCCAATTCCGAGCGATTGAAAATAAGCAGCCGTTTGGTCGGTATACTTCTTCATGTCGGCAAAGCTGAAATTCCGATGCCCGCCTTGGTCATTGGTCCATACCAAAGCCAGCTTTTCGGGCTCCAGCCGGGCATATTCATCGACCACATCGTATGCAAAGTTAAAGTTGTCGGGCACTTGAATTTCCAGGTTTCCGGTGAAGTCGGCCAGGTTTTCAAACTGTGCTTTTTTCAAATATCGTTCACTTAATATCATAGTTGCGTTTTAAAGATCATTGCTAAAAATTTCGTTTCTTCTCCATCCAGGGCCTTCATGCAGTGCGGAACCGACGAATCGAACCAAATGGAATCACCTTCATTCAACACCAACTCTTTTCCTCCAAGCTTAATCAGTAATTTTCCTTGAAGCACCAGGTTAAACTCCTGCCCCGGATGCTGATAGCCCTCGCCAGGGTCTTTGTCCGGATGCGGATCAACGGTTACCACAAAGGGCTGAGCCACCTTATGAATGTAACTTTCATTGAGTGCCTGGTATTGGTATTCTTTTCGACGCTCAACCACCGAGCCTGTCCCTTTTCGGGTAATGGAATAACGGTGCATGGTGGCATCGTTGCCCGTTAGCAAAGTGGTTAACTCCATATTGTAAACGGATGCAAAGCGGTATAAGAAACTAACAGGAATATCTTCCTGTCCACTTTCGTAGGTTTGGTATTGCTCCAGGGTGATGTCGCAGCTTGCCGCACAATCAGCCTCCGACAGATCCAAGGCATCACGCAATCCTTTCAATCGTTCGGCGATTTGTTGAATTTCAATGTTCATGGTTAGTTAAGATTTTTGAAAACGGTGGCCGTCAAGCCAGTTTTCGGGTTGCCTAAAAATAAGAATTATCTCGCGTAATCAGCCAGAGGATGAACATTCGGGCACTATTTTCGGAAAAAAATCCCATTGCAAGAGCCTTTCAGCAGCATCTTGCGCCCACCTGTCGAAGTCATATGTTCCGTAGAATCCGGCCAGTGAAAAGTCGGGGATAAAACGTATGCCCTTCTTTAGCACCTCCTCTTGTCACTTTCAGCCAAAGGGACCAAAGAACGGCCGATGGTAAAACATGAAGTTTTTATTAATTCCGAATGCTTGCCGGATAAGTATACCACTCGAAGATTACTACTGAAAACATGCTCCGCTCCCCTGAACAAGCCCTTTTTGCTTCGAAACCGCTGCCCAACACAGCCCAAGCTTGGCTCAATGCCCAAAACTCCTAGATCGATGCATCAAAACAGGCAAGCAATGCTCCGAAACATCGGCTAAATACAATTGGCTGGATGCTCCATGCCAACAAACAGCCGCTTGATGAACCAATACGCCTGCCCGACAAGCCTGAATGCCTGCTCCATGCGTCGGAACGCCTGCCTGATGCGCCTGAACGCCTGCTCGATGAGTCGGACTTATGTTTATATTTCAGTATGTAAAAGCACTCCTTCAGCAGCCATCAAAAAGCACCAACACAGCAGGCATTAACTCCTATTTCACTCATTATCGAAGCCATACGATTTTGACCAAACCAACACGTTCCGTTTAAATCGAAATAAATAAGGGGTTTTAAACTTGATTTTTTTGAAATAATTTTATTAAATTAGTTGATAATCAAACTTTACTGACTTATGAATGGAAACCAAATTAACCGGAAAGAAATGCAGAACGCTGTGCGCGACTACCTGGACGCGCATGTAACCAAATGGTCGGCGATTGCTAAAATCGGAGAATTCAAGAATGAATTTGATCTGCTGAATGATCAGATTGATCAGACCCAACAAGCTCAACAAGCCGCCCAGGTGTTCGTGGGTAAAAACAAAAAGATTGTGAAAAGTACCATCGCTCAAAAGGCCGACATCCTGAACGATGTGCTGGAAACCTTCGGTATGCTTTCGGGCGACACCGAGCTGGAAAAGAACATGGGCGAGTCGTACTCGGATTTGCAGAACATGCGAAACCTCGATTTTATTCCGAAGATTAACACCATTATCAGCGAGGCTGAAAAGCACCTGACCGTCCTTCAGGCCGACTATGGCGTAACTCCCGAACAGATTGAAGATTTGAAAGCCGACATGGATCAGTTTCTGGAACTAAACGGCCAGCCCCGCGCCTACCGCATTGCTTCGGTTCGGGCCACCAAGGATCTGGAGCAACTTTTTTCAGAAATTAACCTCGTGCTGACCGAAAAGCTGGATCGGGTAATGAAAATCTTTAAACGCCGCGACCCAAACTTTTACAATGGCTACCGGGCCGCACGCGTAGTGGTGAATAACTAAGGAGAAACGGGCCAAAGGCCAATGCCACTTGAAATCGTTCAGTTCTGTGTTACGAACCTGAACGATTTTTTTGTTGGCGCAGCCCTTACTTGCTCAAAGCAGGTCTTTGGCTTCCAGCGAGCGCTTAAGCTGTTGGTGATTGTTCCAGAATTTTTGTTCCATTTGCCGGAACAGCTTCCGGAATTCGGGCAATTCCTTAATCGAATCAACTAGCGGGTCTTTATCCAGAAAAAGAATGGTCCAGTAATGAAAGTTGTCTTCCCGGGCAAACTCCTCCAGGTATTGCAAGGCCCGGGCACGATCGTCCTGCCAGGCGTAGTAAACCGCCAGGCTAAGCGGCCGGTAAATCGACGGATCCTGTTCGGCATACGCTTTATAATCCTGCATCAGTTCGGCGGCTTCTTCCGCAAAGCCCATTTTGTCCATCACCACCGCAATCTTGGCATTCTCAAAACGGTACACATCCAGGTTCAAGGCCTTTTTAAGATCGAGAAACCGACGGTAATAGGTATAGGCACTTTCATAATCGCGCAGGTAATAACAGGATTTGGCCACTTCCTGCAAAATATCAAAACGCGTGGAATCCTGCTCCAGGGCTGCCAGCAAATCGGTTTTCAACTGCGGCAGGTTGCCGTTTTTGGCATATTGAATATAGGCCTTCACATACACCGAGTACAAATTGCCGGGTGCATAAGCCAACGATTGGTTGATGTACTTCTCTGCTTCGGCCACAAAACCCGATTGAATAAACGCGTTGCTCAGGTGAAGCAGGATAAAACTGGTGGTGGTGGAGTCGTTGCCGCCAACATCAATCTGAATCCCTTTCAAGGCATACTCCAGGTATTTGCCCGTATTGGGGTAGTAGCTGGTGTAAAAGTCCGAAAGGGTATTGATCACAAAAGCGGAGTTTGGACTGTACTCCAAAGCTTTCTCCAGGTACGGAATGGCCAGCTCATACTCGCCCGTATTGATGTAGAAAAACGCTTTGGCCAGCAACGACTGACTGAGCTGATCGTCGTAAAACATGGCCTTATCGGCGTAGGCATTAATCTCGTCAACGTAGTTCTTTTCAGCCTGATAAGCATCCAACATGTAATAGGCAATGGCCAGGTCGGCATAGGCCCGCGCAAACTTCGGGTCGTGTTCCACGGCTTGTTTAAAAAGCGGAATGGCCAGCTCCAGCCCTTCGCGGGTACCCTGGTGGAACTCATCAAGCCCTTTCAGAAAATAATCGTACGCCTCCAAATTGTCCGTGGGCGGTTTGCTAATGCGCTTCTGCTCCTCCGGCGTAATGATCACCTCAATTTCCTGAGTGATGCTTTTAGCCACATCCAGCTGAAGGTTGAAAATATCGCTGGTTTCCCGTTGATACTGTTCGGACCACACATGCTTGTCGCTGGGAGCTTCAATGAGCTGCACCGAAAGCAAAATCTGGTCTCCAATCTTTTGTCCGCTGCCTTCAATAAAATAGCTTACTCCCAATTCTTCGGCAATTTCGGGAATCGATTTGGAAGAATGGCGGTACTTCTCCACCGAAGTCCGGCTAACCACCCGCAGGTTTTCAATTTTCTGCAGGTTATTCAGGATCGATTCCATCAAACCGTTGATCAGGTAAATGTTGGTTGAATCGTTGCTTTCATTTTTGAAAGGTAAAACAGCAATGGACTTTTCCAGCTCCTTATTCTTTGCTTCAAAGGGGTTGAACAGCATGACCAGCAACGCCAGAATAAGCACTGCTCCCACTGCCAGCATCCAGCCGGATTTCCGCACTGGCGGCGCTTCCTCCGGAGGCTCCTGCTGCGTCACCTCTTCCTGGTTGCCCTGTTCGCCTGGCGGATAACCATAATGATCGTGAAAACATTTGCCGAAGTAAGACGTGCTGCTGAAACCTACCTGGAACGCCACTTCGGAAACAGTCAACGAGCCTTCCTTTAACAACTCCATCGCTTTTTCGAGGCGAATTTGCCGGATAAACAAGCTGACCGAAAGGTTGGTCAATTTCTTGATTTTTCGCAGTAAGTTGGAACGACTCATGCCAGCCTCGCGGGCCAGTTCGGATACACCAAACTGATCATTGCCGATATTCTCCGTAACAATGGCTGTAATTTTCTTTAAAAAATCGCGTTCTACCGGGCTCAAGTCTGGCATTGCATTCAATCATTAAAAGAAGTTTGCGAGTTTAAAGATACGAATAATGATCTGATACTTTTCCTTCACCCAAGCTCTGTCGCCATCATTGCATGCAACATGACCATTTCCTCCCTTCATTTTACTCACTCCGAAAGGCCCGTTTTCAGGCGGTTGCACACTCACTTGCGTCATAAGTTACACACATTCGTCCTGGTTTACAGGGCTGCTTCAAACTTGTTAGCTTTTGATTCCTCATTGATTGGTCGTGCGTCAGGCTTTGCCAGACCTTTACACTATCGAAAAAAGTCAAACCCAAAAACACAGTCGTCATGAAAACACGCATTTATTTTTTAGACAATTTAAGAACCTTCCTGATCTTTTTAGTGGTTCTCTTGCACGCAGGCCTGGTTTATGAACACGTATTGGAAAATTCATGGATTGTTGTCGATCCGGTCAAAAGCAACAACATCGGTCTGATTCGGATGTACCTTGACCTGTTTGTGATGTTTACCATCTTTTTTATCTCCGGCTATTTTGTCCGCTACTCCGTCAAAGGGAAATCTGCCATTGCCTTTATTCAATCCAAGTTTAAACGCATTCTGCTTCCCTGGATAATAGCCGTGCTCACCTTAATTCCTGCCTACAAAGTGCTGTTCCTTTATTCCAGAGGGCTGCCGCAGGAAGAATGGTTTTCGTATTTTCATTTTTTTGAACGAGCCGGAACCGACCTGAGCTTCTTTGCCAATAACCCGGTGCAGAACTGGCTCTGGTTTTTGCCGATCCTGTTTATTTTTCAATTGATTTATTTAGGACTCTCCAAAACGCGCCTGCTGTCTTTGTCCATTTCACTTAAAACCGGCGTTCTTTTAACTTTTGTCCTGGGCACCCTGTCCAGCATTTTGATTGCCATGAATGGACTTGCAGGATGGACCCACAACCTCATTCTTCACTTTCAAAACGAACGGGTGCTGGTCTATTTCCTGGCCTTTCTGCTCGGAACATTATGCAGCAAGCTTCAGGTATTTGAGTCGAATACCCGCAACCGGAAGTACACAATCCTTTCCAATGTCCTGCTAACGATTTCCCTGGGAATTTATACCGCAGTGGCTTTGAATTTCTTCTTTAACCTGATTACTCCCGGAAGAAACTACTTCTATATTTCTGAGTTCACCGACCGCATACTGCTTTACAGCTCTGCCTTGCTGGCCATGCTTAGCTTTCTGTATGTGTTGATTGATGTGTTCCAATTCCGTTTCAATCAAACCAACGCGCTGCTGCAACAGTTGAACCGTGCTTCCTATACTGTTTACATCATTCACATGATTGTGCTTGGACTCCTGGCAACGGCTTTACTGCCTTTAAGCATTCCGGCTTTCCTGAAATTTCTGTTGTTAACCATTCTCACCTTCAGTATTTCCAACCTGTTGGTTTATGCCTACCAGCTTAGCAAGCAAAAAAGGCTGACCAGTACCAGCGTGACAACGGCCTTGGTGGTTGTTCTTATCCTGGGCGCCGCCTTTAAAGGACCTGAAAAACTAAGAGCATCGGTTACCAGCCAAGCGTCCGTTGAGCAATCTGCTCCCAGCCAACAGGTGCAAAGCATTCATGCCGCTGTAATCTCCGGAAATCTGGAGGCCGTAAAGCAACTTCTTGACGCCGGAACTGATGTGAATGATCCGGAACCTGCAGGAGGCTCAAGCCCACTAATCTCAGCCATCGTTTTTGGTAAAACCAACATTGCCCTGACCTTAATTGAAGCCGGTGCTGACGTTAACTTCAAAAACAAAGAAGGTTCTACGCCGCTCCATTCGGCCGCTTTTTTCTGCCGGACCGAGCTTGTGAAAGAACTTTTGGAACACGGAGCCGACAAAGCCATTCGAAACAATGCCGGCTCCACGGCATTGGAATCCATCGTTGCTCCTTTTGAAATGGTCAAGCCGATTTATGATTATTTCTCGAAAGTTTATGCCCCGCTCGGACTTGAACTGGACTACGAGCAGATTCAGGCTACACGCCCAATAATTGCCCGGCTCCTGCAACCGTAGTTTTTGCCATGCGTAAAGGTTACACGTAAGCCCTTGAATCAGCCGTCAGAAGAAAACCTTTAAACGACACAAAATGTTGAGCTTTTTCCATCGTTTGCAGCTTCGTTTCCATACCGAAAATAAGATCGTTGCTTACTTGCTTTATGCCATTGGCGAAATTGTGTTGCTGGTGATCGGGATTTTACTCGCCTTGCAAATTAACAACTGGAACTCGCGAAGACAAGACCAGAAAGAAGCCCGGAAATCCTATCAAAATATCAAGCGGCAATTGTTGGAGGACCGCAGTGAACTGGCCAAAGTGAAGGATTTAAACAACTACTTTGCAGCCAGCTACGTAAATGCCAGCCGCATGATTGCGAATAAGGATGTGAGCAAAGCGGATTCGCTTGCCCTGATGATTATGGGCTTATCCCAATATTCCGATTTTCACCGCAGCGGAAATATTTACGAGATACTGGTAAACAGCGGAGAAATCAAACTCCTGAAAAACATCGCCGTAACCAGTGGGCTTCAAAAACTGGAAATGACTTACACCCATCTGAATAAACTGGAAGATATTCATTGGGAAATTATTTTGAATGAGTTGTCGCCTGAAGTACGTGGAGCGATAAACTATGCCACGCTTGAAATTGTAAAGCCTGAAAAGCTCTATTCGGTTGAAATCCGGAATTTCCTGATCGAAAGTCTGTTTCTTACCCAAGCCAAAGATTCGGTGTACAAAAAAGCGCAACTCGAAATTAACCAGCTTATTGATCAAATAAATTCTGAGTTAAAAAGTCAATAACCTTAAAATCACAAAAAAATGAAACACAAAACCGAAGACAAAAGTTCCTGGGCCATCGGTGGAACAACTATGATTGGTCTGGGAGTTGGACTGATTTTCCTTCAAACCTCCGTGCTGCTATTTATCGCCTCGCTGTTTATTGGCATTGGGGTTGGGCTGGTCCTTGCCCCCATCCTCTCAAAGAAAAAGTCCGAATAAATATGAAAGCCATGCTATGTCCCCAATATGGTCCGCCGGAGGTGCTTCGGATGATGGAGGTAGCCAAGCCGACTCCCAAAAACAAGGAAGTGCTGATCAAAATTAAAGCAACGACAGCCAATGGCGCTGATGCCCGGATTCGTGGAGCTGTTTTTCCTTCCATTTTTAACTTCCCGGTGCGACTGGCTATGGGATTCAAGGGGCCACGAAAACAAATTCTGGGCGTGGAACTGGCTGGAGTTGTTGAAGCCACAGGCAAGCAGGTCACTCGTTTCAAGCCAGGTGACGAAATTTTTGCTTCAACCGGTGCTTCTTTTGGTGCTTATGCCGAGTACATCTGCCTGCCCGAAGATGCCGTGATGACCAGGAAGCCGATAACCATGAGCTTTGAGGAAGCGGCAGCCGTTCCTCATTGCGCACTGGCAGCCTTGTATTATCTGCGCAAAGCAAAAGTTACCAGCGGACAAAAGGTTTTGATTTACGGTGCTTCCGGTGGAATTGGGACATTTGCCGTTCAGCTGGCCAAAATCATGGGAGCCCAGGTAACCGGTGTTTGCAGTACCTCCAATCTCGCACTGGTCAAATCACTTGGAGCCGAACAGGTGATTGACTATACGAAAGAGCAACTGGCTCAGACTGGTGCAACCTACGATGTTATTTTCGACACAGTTGGCAAAGCCCCCATCAAAGAGTGTGTGCAAGCGCTGAATGAAAAAGGCTTGTACCTATCAGCTGTGCATCTGGAGTTAGCACGAATTATGGAGGGAATTAGAGCCACGCTAAAAAGCAGCAAAAAGGTAATCGGAGGTGTTGCTAACTACACTACTGAAAACCTGAATGATCTTAAGAGGTTTATTGAAGCCGGCCAATTGAAAACAGTCATCGACCGAAGTTATCCATTGGAAGAAATTGTTGCAGCTCATACTTACGTAGACACCGGCCACAAAAAAGGGCATGTCATTATCCTTGTCGATTAAGTGAATGACAGAGTAAACGCTGATGCTACGAGTACGGATTGGAGCAACAAAAAAGCCCCACCCGCAATGGATGAGGCTTCTAATTAACCAGTTTATTTTTGTTTATCCCAAAAAAGAGATGAGCACGCCAGCAGCAACGGCCGAACCGATTACTCCTGAAATATTACTGGCCATGCAGTATTGTAGCACATGATTCTTCGAATCATATTTAATGGCGATTTCATTGGCTACGCGCGATGCCATAGGGACAGCACTTAAGCCGGTAGCACCAATCAGCGGGTTGATTTTCTTTTTGGCAACCAGATTATACACTTTAACAGCTAAAATACCGCCGGCAATAGAAATTGCAAAAGCGATAAAACCACCCACAATAATCATGATGGTCCGTGAGTTCAGAAAAACTTCCGAAGTCATGGTAGCTCCCACGGTCAATCCCAAAAAGATGGTAGCTGTGTTCATAATCGAGCCAGTAGCAGCATCCGACAAGCGAGCCACGGTCACTCCCACTTCTTTAATGAGGTTACCAAAAAGTAACATGCCCAAAAGTGGCACCGAAGAAGGTACAAAAATGGAAATCACAATACCCAACACAATGGGGAAAGCAATTTTCACCGCCTTCAGGTTCTTGATTTTCTGCTTGGCAGGATACAACTTATCCATTTCTTTCATATTGATCCGCAATTCCTTTTCGGAACACAACAAACGCGAAACCAAAGGAACAATAACCGGAACCAGTGCCATGTAAGAATAGGCAGCAATCGCAATCGGCCCCAGCAAGTGCGGCGCCAGCATAATGGTGGTGTAAATGGCAGTTGGGCCATCGGCTCCACCAATAATACCCAAGGATGCGGCTTCAGCAGGCGTAAAGCCCAAAGCAATGGCCGAAATCAGCACGGAAAAAATTCCGATTTGAGCAGCAGCTCCAAAAAAGGCCAACCGCAAGTTACGTAGCATGGGGCCAAAATCAGTTAAAGCCCCCACCCCCATAAAAATGATAGGAGGTAAAAAACCGGTTTTGATCAGCGAATAGTACAGGAAATTCATGATTCCATGATCATGCGCAATTTCAAACAGGTTTTTGTAATGATGCTCATCAATTTGAACATACTCTGCAGGCACAACCGCCATCCCGCCTCCGGGAAGGTTGGCCAGGATTAGTCCGAACGCAATCGGAATCAGCAACAGTGGCTCGTACTTTTTCTTGATTCCCAAGTACAAAAGCAGTGCCCCTATCGCCAACATCAATAGCGTTCCTGGTCCATTAATGATATCCTGGATGGCAGTCATGTGATAGAGTTTCTCTATTATAGACATATGCAGGATTTTCTATTATTGGATTTTTACTAAAATATCATCTTCTTCCACTTCGGAACCATTGGTACCCGTAATTTCAACGATAGTACCCGCAATATCTGACCGAATGGCATTGAAGGTTTTCATCGCTTCTACATAACCAATCAAGTCGCCTTCCTTAATCACATCGCCCACCTTGATCGGTGTTTCCGAACTTTCTTTAGTCAGGTAAAACTTTCCTTCAAGCGGAGCGATGATTTCCTTGGTAACTCCACTAGCTACAGGAGCAGGCATAGCAACAGGTGTTGGTGCTGCCTGAACAGGAGCCGAAACTTCTGCCGGCTGGCTGTCACCATAGGCCACCGATACTTTAAACTGCTCTCCATCAACATTGATAATCATGCTGGATGGGTTGAAATTGGCCGGAGCGGCAGCAGCCGGAGCCTCTGCTTTCTTGGTTCCTTCAAGCAATCCGGCACCTTCTTCACGTTTTTTAGCCAAATCGGCTTCGAAGGCTTTCTTCGCCTCGCCCGACTTATAGGCACGGTATTGCTCAGGATGCATGGCCAGCTCGAATAATTCTTCATCATCCTGCCCATATTCCCAACCGTTTTCGTCCATTTCCTTGCGGAAAGTATCCAAAGCATCGGGATACAAGCTTTGTGGATTGGCAGTAAATTCTTCTTTGCCGTTTTCTTTAGCCAGTTTCTTCAACTCAGGGGCTAATTCTCCGGGTAGCTTTCCACCTTTGCCCATCAACATATCCCAAATATTATCCGCAATCATGCTCCAGCGCTCTTTGCCTTTCTCCAATTGCATCACATTCATCAAGGCCAGGTTTTTCACATACTGACTGTAAGGCGTTACCAGTGGCGGATAGCCCACCATTGGCCAAATATGCTCAACCTCATTAAACAGCTTCACCAGCAAATCATCCTGACTCAGTTCCGGCTGGTTATGCTTGTTTTTCCATTTGTTGATGCTGGCCAGGTTACTTTCCAGGTCAGCCATTAAGGAGCCCATCATACCTCCTGGCAAACCGGGACCAATGAGCAAGGAATTCATGAAACGGTTTTTGGGGTTGATATAGTAACCCAGGAAGTCATCAATAAAGCTTTGTGTCAGGCTACGTACTTTCATGTAAGCATCCATATTGATTTCCGGTACATCAAAGCCCGCATCCTTCAACATGGCCTGAACAGCCAGCAGGTCAACGTGTCCGGTTCCCCAGGACAATGGTTCCATGGCCACATCAACATACTCAACACCAGCGCGACAGACTTCCAGAATAGAAGCCATGGCAAAACCAGGACCTGAGTGTGAGTGGTACTGAAGCGGAGTTTGGGGGTGCAGCTTTTTGATACCGGAAACAATCTGACCTAACCAGGCCGGACGTCCAATCCCTGCCATATCTTTCAGGCAAATTTCATCAGCGCCACCTTTAATCAGCGTGTCGGCCAAATTGACGTAATAGTCTACAGTGTGTACTTCTGAATAGGTTAAACTTAAAGCAGCCTGGGCAATCATCCCGGCTTCTTTGGCATATTTAATTGAGTCTAAAATGTTGCGGGCATCATTCAATCCACAGAAAGGGCGGGTGATATCCGTTCCCTGGGATTTTTTTACCTTATACATCATTTTGCGTACATCAGCCGGTACCGGGCTCATGCGCAAACCATTCAGCGAACGATCCAACATGTGCGTTTGAATTCCGGCATCATTGAAGGGTTGAGTCCACTTACGAACGGCAATATTGGGATTTTCTCCAAAAAGCAGGTTAATTTGCTCAAAGCCACCACCATTGGTTTCTACACGTGCAAAACATCCCATTTCAACAATGTGTGGGGCAACTTTTACTAATTGATCTACACGTGGCAAATACTTTCCTGATGATTGCCACATGTCACGATAGAGCAATGAAAATTTGATTTTTCTCTTTTCCATAAGGTTGTATTAATTTTTTAAAAAAGGTTTTTTTTGTAACTGGGTATCGAGTTCTTCCAGAATTTTACATCTTCTCGATTTTAGTAACATGTCCTTTGCCTTCAGTTACAATTTTGACTGCAGACACAATCGCTGCGATTTTTTTTCGATTAAAGTTCCCCGTTTGCACAGCAACCTGTTGAACTTTATGACTAATTTCTTCTGGTAAATATTTATTGACAAAACGAATAATCAAATTGCCAAGTAAAACCACCAGAGACAGAATGATAAATACGGTAATCATTCCAATTCCCATCAATTGTAATGCAAATCCTAAGTCACTCATAGTATCTATTTTTTATAAAAAAACTTTTTCCCACTTTATCGAACACTAGCAATACTACCAAAATTTTGACCGTTCAAAAATGTTTAAAAATAGTTCCCAAAAACAATTATCAATTAATTAACATTGATTTTCTTCATATCGAAAATGATCGATCTATTCTCACTTTCAAATTAAAAGTAAAATCATCCGGAATCCTTTAATACGGTTGAAAGCCGAAGATTCTCCATCAGGAGAAAAGGGATCGAAAATAATACTTGCAGGTCGTTAATTAAAAATGGAATTTCCCAAGTTACATTATTTTCATCATCATTTCTAATTCCGTGTCCAAAATCTGAACACAGCCAAAACTTATCCGGCCTATTTCCCACCTGCGGTAAATTGCTGTTTATCCTTATAAAAGGTTTTATTCTTAAAAACTTAATTGTTAATTTTAGACTTTTGTGAAAAAGAGAAGCGAGTGTATCAACTTTGTCGATACAAACTATTAATAAATCAACTAAAATGAAAAAACAAACAAAAATGGAACTATCCAGAAGACGGTTCTTAGGCACTGCTGCTCTTGGAGTTGCAGGCATCTCCTTACTCCCTGCATTCAATTCATGTACTTCTCCTGCTGCTGCAGCTGAGCCCATTCGGCTTGGTTTTATTGGCATGGGACGTCAGGCCATGTTTTTGCTGAACGGGTTCATTCAGATTCCCGGCGTACGCGTGGTTGCCGGATGTGATGTTTATGGACGCAAACGTCAGCGATTTGAAAACCGGGTCAATGAGTTTTATGCAAAAAACAATGTTGATGTGAAAGTGTCAACACATGAAAAATACCAGGATCTGATCAAGCGAGATGACGTAGATGCAGTGGTAATTGCCGTGCCTGACCACGCACATGCCATGATTGCTATTGCTGCCTGTAAAGCGGGCAAAGACGTTTACCTTGAAAAACCCATGACCTTCACCATTAAAGAAGGACAAGAGTTGGTTCGCGTGGTTCGGGAAACCAACCGCATTTTAGCGATTGGCAGCCAGCAGCGTTCAGACCCCAACTTCCAGCATGCCGTTAACATGGTACAAACAGGGCGATTGGGCGATATTGAAAAAGTCAACGCTTATGTAGGTGCTCCTCCAATTCCATATAATTTGCCAGAAGAAGAAATTCCTGCCGACCTGAACTGGGACTTATGGCTGGGACCTTTACCCGGAGATATTCATTTCAACAATGAATTGAACCCACCAATTTCACTTGATCCGGTAGAACACGAAAAAATGTGGGGTGCCTGGCGCTGGTACAAAGAAATGGGCGGCGGTTTTACAACCGACTGGGGTGCTCATATGTTTGATGTTGCCCAGTGGGCTCTAGGCATGGACCGCAACGGACCTGTTGAAATCTCTCCCGTTGGAGATGGTACTGAATACATGACGTTTAAATACGCCAATGGTATTGTTCTGACATCTGAGCCTTTCAATGAGCAAATGACCAAAGGAGTGAAGTTTACCGGAACAAATGGTTGGATTGAAGTTTCACGCGGACACTTCAAAGCTTCCGATGATGCTTTACTTCCACCAGCCTCAGCCGATGCCAATGATGATACTCCTTATGAAACTAAAATTCCACATCAGATTAACTTTATTGAGTCGGTAAGAAACCGTGTTGATCCTGTGGTTCCTGTAGAAGTTGGGCATAGCTCATGTACACTTTGTACCTTGGGTAACATTGCCTGCGACCTGCAACGTACCATCGAATGGGATCCGGCTACCGAAACATTTAAGAATGATGAAGACGGAGCTGCAACAGCAAAACTTCATTACCACTACCGCGAAGGCTGGAATTTACTTTAAGTAACCATACCTCATTCTGAAAAGACTGGCTTCCATGAAGTCAGTCTTTTTTTTTGCTACTCACCTATTGTCAAGCATCTGAATTCACGAAACCGTTCCTCCCTTTTCTAAGTAAATACATACAAAACACTAACAAAAGGAGGTCATCATGCCAGAAAGCGTTTACAAAGTCATTGAATTGGTAGGCACCAGCACAGAATCCTGGGAAAAAGCAGCAGCAAATGCAATTTCCAAAGCATCCGAATCGCTGCGTGACTTGCGTATTGCTGAAGTATCAGCAATGGATATGCAAATTAGTGACGGTAAAGTTGAAAGCTACCGCACCAAACTCAAAGTTTCTTTCAAATTCGAAGGACATCATTAAGCTGCGTAGAAGAACTAAAGAACACACTTACAGGAGGTGGACTCAACTCCTGTAAGTGTTAAGCCCAGATGCTAATGAACCCAATTGATTTAACTGAAAAATTCAAGAGCCCTTAATGTTGCTTCCTGCTTAATCGTTTAGCTGACCTTTCCGAGTTAGGAACCTTAAGGGACATTGTCACCTAAATTATTAAGCCATGAAACAATTAGAAGACAAAGTTCAACATAGAATTAATACTTTATGTAAAGAACTCACCCAGATTAGCGAAACTCATCAAGACCATGTTATCGGCCAAGTTACCGTCAGACACCTACTCGGCGGTATGCGCGGACTGAAAGCCATGGTTTGCAACACCTCCTTTGTTGATCCACATCAAGGCCTTTTTATTAGCGGGTACAGTGTTCCCGAATTTGAAGACCGGACACCCAAAGAAATTTTCTTTCTTCTTTGCACCGGTTCGTTTCCAACAAGTTCAGAACTTGCAGAATTAAAAGAAGAACTGCAAAAACGCGCCGAGGTTCCCCCCTATGTATGGAACATGCTCCGGTCACTCCCTAAGGAAACTCATCCGATGACTATGTTTAGCCTGGCTATACTTTGTATGGAGGGTGAATCTGTTTTCAAAAAGAAATACCTCGAAGGCATTCCCAAATCCGACTTTTGGAGATATACCCTGGAAGACGCTCTGAATCTTATCGCCAAACTGCCATCACTTGCTGCCGGCATTTATCGTATTTTATTTATGAGCGGAAATTTGATTGAACCTGATCCGGAACTGGATTTGGCCGGGAATTTTACACGAATGCTTGGAATAAACAATAAAGACAAGTCTTTTGCTGACCTTATCCGCTTATACTTAGTCTTGCATTGCGACCACGAAGGTGGAAATGTCAGTGCATTTACTGCCCGTGTGGTCAATTCCGCACTTTCCAATATCTACTATGCAACATCAGCAGGACTGAATGGACTGGCCGGTCCGCTGCACCGTTTAGCCAACCAGGTTTGTTTACATTTCATCACTCAGATCCATGAGCAGCTGGGATTAGAGGCTAGTAAGGATAAAATTCGTCAATACCTTTACAACACGCTCGATTCCGGCAATGTCATTCCGGGCTATGGCCATGCCGTTTTGAGAGAAACAGATCCTCGGTTTACCTCATTTATGGGCTTTGGTGAAAAGCATTGCAGTGATTCGCCCTATTTCAAAACTGTAAAAAAACTATTTGAAGTTACTCCTCCCATTTTGAAAGAATACAAAGGAGGAAAAATTGCCAACCCATGGCCCAATGTAGATGCCATTTCCGGCTCACTGCTTTACCACTACGGAATGATTCACTTCGATTTCTATACAGTGATGTTTGGCTTGTCGAGAACCCTCGGCTTTTGCGCGCAAAACATTATTGCCCGCGGATTGAATCAACCAATCATCCGACCCAAAAGTATTACCAACCAAGGGTTGAAAGGATTGACCAAAGGATTATAAAAAACCAGCACGCGAAGAATAAAAAAAGCCGTTTCAAATTAATTTGAAACGGCTTTTAAATATGCTTTGTAAGAATTAAGCTTCAGCTGTGGGACCTCCAAAATTCATAGGCGGTACCATTGGGTTACCTTGTCCACTAACTTTGACTGTGCCATGTTGTTGTTCATACTTCTTCACATTGTCTTCAAGTGCCATCAAAAGACGCTTGGCATGTTCCGGAGTTAAAATAACCCGTGACTTAACATTGGCCTTCGGAATTCCGGGCATTATGCGAACAAAGTCAAGCACAAACTCAGAACTGGAGTGCGTAATAATCGCCAGGTTCGAGTAAGTTCCCTGGGCTACTTCTTCACTCAGTTCAATATTCAACTGATTTTTATTCTTATTTTCTGTCATAATTAATCCTCGTAATTTTGACTTTCAGTCTCTTTCACGTCAACCATGCGGTCATATTCTTCGCGTGAACCAACCACCAGGTTTTTGTATTCTTTCAAACCAGTACCGGCAGGAATTAAGTGACCACAGATGACGTTTTCTTTCAATCCGTCCAAATAGTCAATTTTTCCTTGGATAGCTGCTTCGTTCAATACTTTTGTCGTTTCCTGGAAGGAAGCTGCCGACAACCAGCTGCGTGTTTGCAGGGCTGCACGTGTAATCCCTTGCAGAATTTGACTAGATGTCGCGGGGATCGCATCGCGAGATTCAACCAGTTTTTTGTCTTTACGACGCAATACTGAGTTTTCGTCACGCAAACGACGAGCTGTTACGATCTGTCCAGCACGCAACTCCGAGTCACCCGGATCAACAACTACTTTCTTGTTGTAAATCCAGTCATTCTCGTGAGCAAATTCGTTTTTATCAACAATTTGCTTCTCAAGGAATCGAGTATCTCCTGAATCCAGAATTTCCACTTTACGCATCATCTGACGGATAATCACCTCATAGTGCTTATCATTAATGCGTACACCCTGCATCCGGTAAACGTCCTGCACTTCATTCAAGATATAATCCTGAACAGCAGTTGGTCCTTTAATGGCCAGAATATCAGAAGGAGTAATTGCACCATCCGAAAGTGAAATTCCTGCACGGATGTAGTCATTTTCTTGTACCAGAATCTGCTTAGACAATGGTACCAAGTATCTTTTAACTTCACCGCTTCTGGAGGTTACGATGATTTCGCGGTTACCACGTTTGATTTTACCGAAAGAAACCTCTCCATCAATTTCCGAAACGACTGCCGGGTTCGATGGGTTCCTTGCCTCAAACAGCTCGGTAACCCGTGGAAGACCACCGGTGATATCGCCTGCTTTTCCTGAAGCACGTGGAATTTTCACCAAAACCTGACCAGCAACAATGGTGTCGCCTTCGCTTACTGAAATGTGACCTCCTACCGGCAAGTTGTAAGTACGAATAACTTCGCCTTTTTCATTCAATACCCGTAAGGATGGGTTCTTCGTCTTATCACGGGTTTCAATAACCACTTTCTCTTTGTATCCGGTTTGCTCATCTGACTCTTCACGGAAAGTAACACCGTCAATTAAGTTGTCAAATTCAACTTTACCTTTAAACTCAGAGATAATTACACCGTTATAAGGGTCCCACTCACAGACTTTTTGTCCTTTGGTTACCTCTTGTCCATTTTCGATGTACAATTTAGAACCGTATGGAATGCTGTGTGTTGAAAGTGGAATTCTTGTTTTCTTATCAATAATTTTCAGTTCGGCCAAACGTCCGATAACTACACCCACTTTTTCTCCGGATTCATCGTCTGTTTCAACAACACGCAGTTCTTCAATTTCTGCAATACCGTCGTAACGCGACTCAACCATCGATTGAGAAGATATGTTACCCGCGATACCCCCAACGTGGAAGGTACGCAGTGTCAACTGTGTACCAGGCTCACCAATCGACTGAGCGGCAATAACACCAACAGCTTCTCCGCGCTGCGACATGTTGCCGGTAGCCAAATTACGTCCGTAACATTTGCTACATACGCCATTTTTAGCCTCACAAGTCAATACCGAACGAATTTCAACGCTTTCAATTGGAGAGTCTTCAATCTTCTGACCAATTTCATCGGTGATCATCTCACCAGTGCCAACAATCAAATCACCTGTCAGCGGGTGGAATACATCATGAACGGTTGTACGACCAATGATGCGTTCGTACAGAGAAGCCACAACTTCCTCGTTGTTTTTGACAGCAGTAGCCACCAAACCTCTCAATGTACCGCAGTCTTCATCTGAAATAATAACGTCTTGCGAAACATCAACCAAACGACGAGTCAGGTATCCCGCATCGGCCGTTTTCAGAGCGGTATCCGCCAAACCTTTACGCGCACCGTGAGTCGAGATAAAGTATTCCTGAACGGACAATCCTTCTTTAAAGTTGGCCAAGATGGGGTTTTCAATAATCTGAGCACCGGTAGCACCCGATTTTTGAGGTTTAGCCATCAAACCACGCATACCGCACAACTGACGAATCTGTTCTTTCGATCCACGAGCACCAGAGTCAAGCATCATATAAACTGAGTTGAACCCTTGTTTATCGGTACTAATGGTTTTCATTACCGAGCTGGTTAACTTGGCATTGGCATGCGTCCAGATATCAATAACCTGGTTGTAACGTTCGTTGTTGGTAATGAATCCCATGTTGTAGTTGGCCATTACTTCTTCAACTTCCTGATATCCATTTTCTACAATGGTTGTTTTATCTTCAGGAATAATAACGTCACTCAAGTTAAACGACAGACCACCATGGTAGGCTGCCTTATATCCCATATCCTTAATATCATCAAGGAAAGCCACAGTAGCAGCATTTCCAGCTGTTTTGAAGATATTAGAGATAATGGTTCTTAATGATTTCTTTGTAAGCAATTCATTGATGTATCCCGCCTGAGCTGGCACAACCTGGTTAAACATCACACGTCCAACTGTAGTTTCCAGAATATGCTTGAATGGCTCGCCATTTTCATCCACATCCTTCACCTTCACTTTAATGATGGTGTGTTTCTCTACCTGACCTTCGTTGTAAGCAATGATTACTTCTTCAGGCGAGTAGAATGTCATGCCTTGCCCTTTGGCACCTTCGCGGTGTTTAGTCATGTAGTACAACCCTAAAACCATATCCTGAGATGGAACCGTGATAGGAGCGCCGTTAGCAGGGTTCAACAAGTTGTGCGATGCAAGCATCAACAACTGTGCTTCCAAAATAGCGGCATTTCCTAATGGCAAGTGAACCGCCATTTGGTCACCGTCAAAGTCGGCGTTAAAACCAGTACATACCAAGGGGTGCAACTGGATAGCTTTACCCTCGATCAACACGGGCTGGAAAGCCTGAATTGACAAACGGTGCAGCGTGGGCGCCCGGTTCAATAGTACCGGATGGCCTTTCAATACATTTTCCAGAATATCCCAAACAACAGGATCTTTACGATCAACAATCTTCTTGGCCGATTTTACCGTTTTTACAATACCACGCTCAATCAATTTACGGATGATAAATGGTTTGTAAAGTTCAGCTGCCATGTCTTTGGGAAGACCACACTCATGCAATTTCAGAGTTGGTCCAACAACAATTACCGAACGTGCTGAATAGTCCACACGTTTACCCAACAAGTTTTGACGGAAACGACCTTGCTTACCTTTCAACGAGTCTGAAAGTGATTTCAAGGCACGGTTGTTTTCCGTTTTAACCGCGTTAGACTTCCGCGAGTTGTCGAATAAGGAATCAACAGCTTCCTGAAGCATCCGCTTCTCATTACGAAGAATTACTTCGGGTGCTTTGATTTCGATTAGTCGTTTCAAACGGTTATTCCGGATAATCACACGACGATACAAGTCATTCAAGTCGGAAGTGGCAAAACGTCCACCATCCAATGGCACCAACGGACGTAAATCCGGTGGAATTACAGGAACAACTTTTACAATCATCCATTCCGGACGGTTGATATTTTTGCTGGCACGGAAAGCTTCAACAACCTGCAGACGCTTAAGCGCCTCGTTTTTCCGTTGCTGAGATGTTTCAGTGCTTGCTTTATGTCTTAATTCATAGGAAAGCTCGTCCAATTCGATACGCTCAAGCAATCCGTAAAGTGCTTCAGCTCCCATTTTGGCAACGAACTTATTCGGGTCGTCGTCATCCAGGTATTGGTTCTCTTTGGGTAGCGTATCCAAAATATCCAGGTATTCTTCTTCAGTCAGGAAATCCAGTTTTTTGATTCCATCCTGAGCTTTCACCCCTGGGTGAATAACCACATATCTTTCATAGTAGATAATGGTATCCAATTTTTTAGTAGGCAATCCAAGCAAGTAACCAATTTTATTGGGTAGCGATTTGAAGTACCAGATATGGGCCACGGGAACCACCAAAGAGATATGCCCCATGCGCTCGCGACGTACTTTTTTCTCAGTTACTTCTACACCACATCGGTCACATACGATTCCCTTGTAACGAATACGCTTGTATTTACCACAATGACACTCATAGTCTTTCACCGGTCCGAAAATCCGCTCGCAAAACAAGCCGTCTCTTTCAGGCTTATAGGTTCTGTAGTTGATGGTTTCGGGTTTCAATACTTCCCCGTGAGAACGTTCCAGAATCTCTTCCGGAGAAGAAAGACTAATCGCTATTTTGGCAAAATTACTTTTAACTTTATTATCTTTTCTGAATGCCATATATCGATGTATATTTATATCAAGTTAATAAAAGGACTAGTGTGCTATTGGAGTTAATCCAATGTCACACTTAAACCTAGTCCGCGTAATTCGTGTAGCAATACATTCAATGATTCAGGGATGCCTGGTTGCGGCATCGGTTCACCTTTCACAATGGATTCGTATGCTTTTGCACGACCCAGTACATCATCTGACTTGACGGTCAAAATTTCCTGAAGAATATGTGAAGCTCCAAAGGCTTCAAGCGCCCAAACTTCCATCTCTCCAAAACGCTGCCCACCAAACTGTGCTTTACCACCTAATGGCTGCTGCGTAATCAGCGAGTAAGGTCCAATTGAACGGGCATGCATCTTGTCTTCAATCATGTGACCAAGTTTCAGCATGTAGATTACGCCGACAGTAGCTGGCTGGTCAAATGGCTCGCCCGTTTCTCCATCATGAAGAATGGTTTTACCATAAGCCGGAACACCCGCTTTATCGGTATATTCTGTTACTTCTTCAAGGCTTGCTCCGTCGAAAATTGGCGTTGCAAATTTTAATCCCAGCTCTTTACCTGCCCAACCTAAAACAGTTTCGTAAATCTGTCCCAAGTTCATACGCGATGGTACCCCCAGTGGGTTAAGCACGATATCGACTGTAGAACCATCTTCGAGGAATGGCATATCTTCGTCACGCACAATACGGGAAACAATACCCTTGTTACCGTGACGTCCGGCCATCTTATCTCCAATCTGAAGTTTCCGTTTCTTAGCAACATAAACCTTAGCCAGTTGAATAATTCCCGCAGGAAGTTCATCACCGATCGTCACATTGTAACGTTTACGGCGAGCAACAGCTTCATGTTCTTTATGCTTTTGAATATAATTAATGATCAATCTAAAGATCAGATCATTTTTTTCTTTATCTGTGGTCCATTTGGCTGGATTAACTGTTAAGTAATCCACTTCCTGAAGTTGCTTCAAGGTAAACTTAACACCTTTAGGAATAATATCACCACCGTAGTAGTCTTTCACTCCCTGGCTTGTTTTACCGTTAACCAAAGTAAACAGTTTGTCTTCCAATTTAGCCCGTACAGCTCTTGCTGCGCGTTCAAATTCCTCGTCAATCTGATCAAGCAATGGTTTGGTGGCCATTTTACCTTTTTTGTCCTTCACAACGCGAGAGAACAATTTCTTGTCGATGACCACACCTTTTAGTGATGGAGACGCTTTCAATGAGGCATCTTTCACATCGCCGGCTTTATCACCAAAGATGGCACGAAGCAGTTTTTCTTCCGGTGACGGATCTGATTCTCCCTTCGGAGTAATCTTACCAATCATGATATCGCCAGGTTTTACATTCGCACCAATGCGAATCAAACCAGCTTCATCCAGGTTGCGAGTTGCTTCTTCACTAACGTTAGGAATATCTGATGTAAATTCTTCAACCCCACGTTTCGTGTCACGCACTTCCAGAGAGTATTCATCAATATGAATTGAAGTCAGGACATCATCCCGAACCACTCGCTCTGAAATTACAATCGCATCCTCATAGTTATAACCTTTCCAAGGCATGAAGGCTACTTTCAGGTTGCGTCCCAAAGCCAGCTCTCCGCCTTCAGTAGCATACCCTTCTGTCAACACATCACCTTTAATTACACGTTGACCTTTAACCACAATTGGTTTAAGATCCATTACAGTACCTTGGTTGGTTTTTTGATATTTGGGTAATTTATAAGAAACAACTTCCGGTTCGAAGCTAACAAATTTCTCATCGTCAGTCATGTCGTACCGAACGATAATTTCAGTAGCATCGACATATTCAATAACACCATCGCCTTTGGCAGAAACTTGTACACGAGAGTCACGGGCAGCACTTCCTTCCAGTCCTGTTCCCACAATAGGAGCTTGAGGTCTGAGCAGAGGTACAGCCTGACGCATCATGTTCGATCCCATCAAGGCACGGTTGGCATCATCATGCTCCAGGAAGGTAATCAACGAAGCAGCAACAGACGCAATCTGGTTAGGACCAACATCCATCAGTTGAACTTCATCTTTTTCTACGATTGGGTAGTCACCTTCCAAACGTGATTTTACCCGTTGGTTAATGAAATTACCTTCTTCGTCAATCGGAGCGTTCGCTTGGGCAATCACCTTTCCTTCTTCTTCTTCCGCTGTCAGGTAAACAACGCCTTCTTCTGAAAGGTCAACTTTACCATTTTCAACTTTCCGATAAGGAGTTGAGATAAAACCAAGGTCAGTTACTTTAGCAAAAACACATAATGAAGAAATCAAACCAATGTTTGGTCCCTCCGGTGTTTCAATCGGACAAAGGCGTCCGTAGTGCGTAAAGTGAACGTCACGAACCTCGAATCCAGCTCTTTCACGAGAAAGACCACCTGGTCCCAAAGCAGACATACGACGTTTGTGTGTCATCTCTGCCAGTGGGTTCGTTTGATCCATGAACTGAGACAAGGCATTAGTTCCAAAGAATGAATTAATAACCGATGACAAGGTTTTTGAATTGATCAAATCAATTGGTGTAAAAACCTCATTGTCCCGAACGTTCATTCGCTCACGAATGGTACGTGCCATACGTGCTAAACCAACACCAAATTGATTAAACATCTGTTCTCCTACAGTCCGAACACGACGGTTGCTCAAGTGGTCAATATCATCAACGTCTGTTTTGGCGTTGACCAACTTGATCAAATATTTAATAATCTCAATGATATCTTCCTTGGTTAGAACCTGTGTATCCATGTCGATATTCAGGCCTAACTTTTTGTTGATACGGTAACGTCCTACCTCACCTAAGTCGTAACGTTTTTCAGAGAAAAACAATTTATCAATTACATCGCGGGCAGTAGCCTCATCGGGCGGTTCTGCATTCCGTAATTGACGGTAAATGTGCAATACAGCTTCTTTTTCCGAGTTACATGGATCCTTTTGAAGCGTATTATATATAATGGCAAAATCTTGTAAATTCTGATCTTCTTTATGCAACAAAATGGTTTTGGTGCCTGAATCCAGAATTTCTTCAATATGGTCATTTTCAATAACCGTTTCACGGTCAATGACAACTTCATTTCTTTCAATAGAAACTACTTCTCCGGTATCTTCATCCACAAAGTCTTCAACCCACGTTTTCAGAACACGGGCAGCCAATTTTCTTCCAACAACTTTCTTTAAACCGGATTTGGATACTTTAATTTCATCAGCCAATCCAAAGATTTCAAGAATATCTTTGTCGCTTTCGTATCCGATGGCCCGTAACAGCGTAGTTACAGGTAATTTTTTCTTACGGTCGATATAAGCAAACATGACCGAGTTAATGTCTGTTGCAAATTCGATCCATGACCCTTTGAATGGGATAATACGTGCCGAATAAAGTTTCGTACCGTTTGCGTGTAAACTTTGTCCGAAGAAAACCCCAGGAGAGCGGTGTAACTGTGAAACGACAACGCGTTCAGCTCCATTGATAACGAAAGTACCTCTTTCAGTCATATAGGGAACGGTCCCCAAATATACATCCTGAATAACGGTATCAAAATCTTCGTGCTCCGGGTCTGTACAGTACAACTTTAATTTTGCCTTAAGCGGAACGCTAAAGGTCAAGCCTCGTTCGATACATTCCTCGATAGAATACCTCGGCGGGTCAACCTGGTAATCAAGAAATTCTAGAACGAAGTTATTTCGAGTATCCGTGATGGGGAAATTCTCCTCGAAGACTTTGTATAGGCCTTCGCTTTTTCTATTTTCAGGAGTAGTTACCAACTGAAAAAAGTCGACGAACGATTTCACTTGAACTTCCAGGAAATCAGGATAATCAAATTTAGTTTTGGTGGACGAGAAGTTAATTCTCTGATTTTCAGTGTTTAACGACATGTATCAACAAAATTAAGTGAACTTAATACATAAATATACAAAAAGGCTTAGAACCCCACGACAGTGAGGTTCTAAACCATTATCCGACCTTATGAAAGGCCCTAAGTCTCTTATTTAAGTTCAACTTCAGCTCCAGCTTCTTCCAACTGACTTTTTAATGCTTCTGCTTCGTCTTTTGAAACTTTTTCTTTGATTGCTTTAGGTGCTCCGTCAACAACTTCTTTTGCTTCTTTAAGACCTAAGCCAGTCAATTCTTTTACTAACTTAACAACTGCTAATTTTGAACTTCCAGCTGCTTTCAAGATTACGTCGAATTCTGTTTGCTCAGCGGCACCACCTTCTTCGCCACCAGCGGCAGCAGGTCCAGCAACAGCTACAGCAGCAGCTGCAGGCTCGATTCCATATTCTTCTTTTAAAATGTCAGCTAATTCATTGACGTCTTTTACAGTCAAGTTTACTAACTCTTCTGCAAGTGCTTTTAAATCTGCCATTTCCTCTAATTTTTATGCTATAAAATTGTAACTAAATTTATTCTTTTTCTGAAAGTGTCTGAAGGATACCGTGGATTTTGTTTCCACCTGATTGCAATTGACCAATAACAGTTTTCATTGGTGATTGTAACAGGCCGATCAAATCGCCCAGTAATTCGTCCTTAGACTTGATTGTGGCTAATGCTTCTAATTGGTTCTCGCCAACATAGACTGACTCTTCAACATAAGCTGCTTTTAAGACAGGTTTTTTATGTTTTTTCGAGAAATCTTTAATCAACTTGGCGGGGATGTTTCCAACCTCGCAGAACATGATAGAAGTATTACCCTTGAGAGATTCGTAAAGTTCGTCAGTATTCTTTTCAGAATTTTCCAAAGCTTTACGTAATAGTGTATTCTTAACTACAACCAGTTTTACATCTTTGGTAAAACATAGGCGCCTTAAACTACTTGAGTCTTCTGCATTAAGGTCAGCGATATCTGCCAGGTAAAAATGATTGTAAGAGTTGATCTGTTCAGTCAGATTATCAATAATCTCTAATTTTTCTGATCTTTTCATCTTTACAGTTTTTACTTGTCAGTAACTGACTTTGGTTCAACTTGAATTCCAGGACTCATAGTGCTTGACAGGTAAATGCTTTTCACATAAGTACCTTTGGCAGCTGAAGGTTTCAATTTAAGAATGGTGCTAATGAATTCACTGGCGTTATCCACAATCTTATCAGCAGAAAAGGATACTTTTCCGATCGAAGCATGAATAATTCCGAATTTATCAACTTTAAAGTCAATCTTACCTTGTTTAACCTCTCCAACTGCTTTACCGATTTCCATAGTCACGGTACCGCTTTTTGGATTAGGCATCAAGCCGCGGGGTCCTAAAACCCGACCTAACGGGCCAACCTTTCCCATCACTGGCGGCATGGTAATTACCACGTCAAAATCAGTCCATCCACCTTTGATTTTCTCGATGTAGTCATCAAGACCAACAAAGTCAGCGCCAGCTTCTTTTGCTTCCGCTTCTTTATCGGGAGTTACCAAAGCTAATACACGAACTTCTTTACCAGTTCCATGGGGTAAGGATACAACGCCTCTAACCATCTGATTGGCTTTTCGAGGATCTACTCCAAGGCGAACATCCATATCAATAGAAGCATCAAACTTAGTAAAAGTAATTTCCTTTACTAAAGCGGCCGCCTCACTAAGTGAATAGGATTTATCTTTTTCGAGTTTCTCCTGAGCAAGCTTTTTATTTTTTGTAATTCTGCCCATTTTTAAAATTTTAATTAGTTATTAGCTGGGAATTTTCCGGTTACGTTAATTCCCATACTTCTGGCAGTACCAGCAACCATTTTCATAGCAGATTCCACGGTGAAACAGTTCAAATCAGACATTTTCGATTCTGCAATCGTTTTAACCTGATCCCAGCTTACTTTTCCCACTTTTTTCACGTGTGGTTCAGCTGATCCTGATTTCACTTTAGCGGCTTCAAGCAATTGAATGGCTACTGGGGGTTGTTTAATTACAAAATCAAACGATTTATCTGCATAAACAGTAATAATAACCGGGAGCACTTTACCAGCTAGCTCCTGTGTCCGGCCGTTAAACTGCTTGCAGAACTGCATAATATTAACCCCTTTGGCACCTAATGCTGGTCCTACCGGAGGTGAAGGGTTAGCTGCACCCCCCTTAATTTGTAACTTAATTAATCCAGCAACTTCTTTAGCCATAATAAAATCAATAAAAATTTAACTACTCCTTTTCAACTTGCATAAAGCTAAGTTCCAAGGGTGTTTTACGTCCAAAAATTTTGACCATCACTTTCAACTTCTTTTTCTCTTCATTGATTTCTTCAATGATTCCGTTAAATCCGTTAAAAGGACCGTCCGTAACTTTCACAGTTTCTCCAACCACATAAGGAATGTTTATTTCCTCGTCATTTTCAGCCATTTCATCAACCCTACCTAAGATACGGTTCACTTCAGACTGACGCATTGGTACAGGATCTCCTCCTTTGGTGTCACCTAAGAATCCGATCACATTGGTTATGTTTTTCAACATGTGTGGAATCTCACCTACCAGAGCAGCCTCTATCAAAAGATAACCGGGGAAGAAGTTACGCTCTTTGCTTACTTTTTTCCCGTTACGAATTTGATAAACCTTTTCAGTTGGGATTAAGACCTGTGAAACATACTCCTGAAGTCCAGCATTTGCAATTTCGCTTTCGATATATTCTTTGACCTTCTTCTCTTTACCTCCAACAGTACGAAGAACATACCATTTTTTTACAATTTCGCTCATGTCGATCTCCAATCGTATTAGTAAAATAAACTGTACACAAAGTTCATAATGTTCTCAAAAGAGATGTCCATTACGAATACAATAAGTGCTATTATAAAGGAAGCAACCATCACGATAAATGCACTATTCTGCAACTCTTTCCAAGTTGGCCAAGAAACTTTATGAACAAGTTCATTGTAAGCTTCTTCGAAATAGAGTTTAAGTTTCATTCTTTTTCTTTATTAGTTGGTCGGATGGCAGGATTCGAACCTACTTCTATAACGCATAAAAACTCCCTACCGAGTTTCATCCGTAAAGAGTCCCGAACCACACGGGTTCGGGACATTCTTTATTTATTTTGTGTCTTGTATTACTCAAGAATTTCAGTAACCTGACCTGCACCTACAGTACGTCCACCTTCGCGGATAGCGAAACGAAGTCCTGTGTTCAAAGCAACAGGGTAAATCAAGTTAACAGAGATAGTAACGTTATCACCTGGCATTACCATTTCACGTCCTTCTTCCAAAGTAATCTCACCTGTTACGTCAAGCGTACGCAAGTAGAACTGAGGACGGTATTTGTTGTGGAATGGTGTGTGACGACCACCTTCTTCTTTTTTCAATACGTAAACCTCAGCTTTGAATTTAGTGTGAGGAGTGATTGAACCTGGCTTAGCCAAGATTTGTCCACGCTTGATTTCTTTTTTGTCAACACCACGAAGCAACAAACCAACGTTGTCACCAGCTTGACCATCATCCAAAATCTTACGGAACATTTCAACACCAGTACATACAGTCTTACGACCTTCAGCACCCAAACCAATCAACTGAAGTTCATCACCAGTGTGAACAACACCAGTTTCGATACGACCAGTAGCTACAGTACCACGACCAGTGATCGAGAATACGTCCTCTACAGGCATCAAGAATGGTTTGTCAATATCACGTGGAGGAAGTGGAATCCAAGTATCACAAGCTTCCATCAATTCCATGATTTTTTCTTCCCACTCTGGCTCACCGTTCAATGCACCAAGAGCAGAACCTTGAATTACAGGAGCGTTGTCACCGTCAAATTCGTAGAAGTCTAACAATTCGCGGATTTCCATTTCAACAAGCTCTAACAATTCTGGGTCTTCCACCATGTCAACTTTGTTCATGAAAACAACCAATTTAGGTACGTTTACCTGACGAGCCAACAAGATGTGTTCGCGTGTTTGAGGCATAGGACCATCAGTAGCAGCTACTACAATGATAGCACCGTCCATCTGAGCAGCACCAGTTACCATGTTTTTAACATAGTCGGCGTGACCAGGACAGTCAACGTGTGCGTAGTGACGCGTAGCAGTCTGATATTCTACGTGAGATGTATTAATTGTAATCCCGCGTTCTTTTTCCTCAGGTGCACTGTCGATTGAATCAAATGATTTTACTTCAGAAAAACCTTTTTTTGCTAATACTGTTGTAATAGCAGCTGTCAGGGTTGTTTTTCCATGGTCAACGTGGCCAATAGTACCAATGTTCACATGGTCTTTATCCCTATTAAAATGTTCTTTAGCCATAACTCGTAATTATTAATTATCTTTCTATTTATTTATCTTGAGCCAGGGATGAGATTTGAACTCACGACCTCATCCTTACCAAGGATGCGCTCTACCCCTGAGCTACCCCGGCCTTTCGACTTCTAATTTTTTAGTTGTTGACTGAAATTCTCAATCTTTCTCCTTCAATTATCCATCTCGATTTTGTATTGAGCGGGAGACGGGATTCAAACCCGCGACCCTTAGCTTGGAAGGCTAATGCTCTATCAGCTGAGCTACTCCCGCAATACCCGGCAAATTTCCTATTCTTCGAATTCAATTCCAAATATAGAGAAGTGTTTTTTCAAAGAAAATTCAAAATCCGATGTGGGGAGAGCAGGATTCGAACCTACGAAGTCATAAGACAGCAGATTTACAGTCTGCCCCAGTTGGCCACTTTGGT
>NZ_JBNGOT010000023.1:0-46196 GCF_050589705.1 Sunxiuqinia rutila | reverse complement strand
GAATTTGCTGAATTAATAAATAAACAAAAATTGGCAGCATAGCTTAACTCAATGTCCACTTTTTTGTTGCAAGTTCAGTTTACCGATCATTGACCGCTCATCACCGTTCGCTGATCGCTTTTTTCCGTCATCGCGAACAAGGTGAAGCGATCTGCTCTTGGAAGGTTGGAAGGTTGGAATATTGGAAGATTAGAAGGTCGGAATATTGGAAGGTTTGAAGATTAGAAGGTCAGAAGATTAGAATGTTGGAATGGATAGGGGGTTCCATTTTCACTTAATTACCTAACCACTTTCTTCTTGCGTTTTAAACCTTTCAGGTCTTGGAGACGCAGAAAGGATTGCGGCAGACAGTTTACCGATCATTGACCGCTCATCACCGTTCACTGATCGCTTTTTCCTCGTCATCGCGAACAAGGTGAAGCGATCTGGTATTGGAATGTTAGAAGGTCGGAAGATTAGAAGGTTGGAATGGTAATTGGCTAAAGCCGAATGATAAGGTGCTGCCGTTGCAATCGACGGTTAATCAGTCGCTCTTTTTTCTTATTCTTACAGGAGAGGTCGTGGACTACAGAACAAACCCCGACTAAAAGGGCCGGGGCTGATTGTGTTGTCAGGATCTTACCAGAATACCTAGCTTCTCAAGGTATTGACCTTCGTCGTCTTCAAAGACCAGCAGACCTAATTCCTTAATTTGTTCGGAAACTTCATCCAGTTCATCCAGTTTGGCGTTTCGGGATTTGGTGGCGTATTGCGAATCACCTTCCTCCTTCTCCCGATTTTCTTTCAGGGTATCCAGTTCGTTTATTTTTTGTTCCAAGCCTGTAACAGCCTCTTGCGTATAGCCAAAAGGAGTGAGTAGGGCCAGGGTATCTGCATCGGCCAATAGCGTGCTGTAAAAATGTTTTGCTGTAAACACAAAATCACTGATTTTCGTGATATTGTTGTTGTAGAGTTGCAAAGCCTGGGCTTTCGGATCGTCCGGCTGTAACCAATAGGCTAGCTTTTTCCGGATACTTTTGAAATCGCTTCGTGCTTTTTCCAGAGCTTGCCGGTAAGCGGTACAAGCGCTAGCCCATTCGGCTGATTCCTTTTTTTGGTTTTGAACAAATTGAAGTGTTTCCTGGTACAAGGCCTGGTTGGCCAGGTGTTTGGCTTCGTCGAATCCAAAAGGCGCCAGGCGGGCATTGATGATGGGGTCGCTGTAGGCATTAAAAATGCGAATCCGACAGCGGTCCATGAAATCATTAATGGTTAAATTTTTCATTTTTAGATTTATTTAAAATTAGTTCCATTAAAATAACTAAAAATGAGGGGTATCGCAATAGTTTACAGGTGTTAGTAAACATAGAATACCGCCAGGTAAATTTTATGTATTGGGGTAATTGTCAGTTTATCCATTACTTAAACACGGCGATGGGCTGGTAATGTCAGCAGGTATTAGTCGTAATGTTTTTGTAGTGATGTGACGGGCTAATACGAGGATTTCATGTGCTATTTTTGGGGTTCGCTTCCCCATGGATCGTATATCATTCAGCAAGCTGTGACTCCCAAACGATGCTGGCACGCCTAATCCAGTCGTTCTACCCTATTTGGGCAGTAAACAACCCCTTCGTGTTTTGAAAGTACCCTTTTCTGAGAGCAAAGTACCTCTTTCCAGGGCCAAAGTACCCTTTTCTGTTGGAAATGGACCTGTTTTTAAGATCAAAGTACCTCTTTCTGTTGCTGATGGACCTCTTTTTGTGACAAAACAACCTGTTTGTTTTTAAAATGGACCTATTTTTGATTGCAGTGGAGGTTTTATTTTGACAAAATGCTACTTTTTAGGGTTGGTGGAAGTCGGCCTTGATTGATTGATTGATTGATTGATTGATTGATTGATTGATTGGGGCTAAAGCCGAACGATTAGGAATGTTATGGGTGGCGCGGTTTTCGAACTGCAGTTCGGTTGTTGTTTCCTCGGACGCTGTATGATCTGTCGACGCTGACAGGTCGGAGGATTTAAACGGTGTATAACCTGGCAGCCGTTGTTTTTGAGGGGTAATGAGAAACAGAAGAGTGGATTATATTTGTTTGGTAATTAGTAGCCAAGCAAAACGTACTAAATGAATCTGTCGTTTTATACGGGAAGGCTGTTTGATCAGGCGGTAGGCCCATTCCAGGTTGTTTTTTACCCACCAGGCAGGAGCACGTTCAACGTTTCCGACATACACATCAAAACTTCCTCCCAAACCCTGGTATATGGCTGGGTGTAATTGTTGCATTTCCTGCATTAATAATTCCTGTTTAGGTGAGCCCATGGCAACAAAGATAATATCGGGTTTTAACGACGCGATTGTCTGAATCAGTTCAGCCTGTTCGTTTTCCGTTTTGATGTATCCGTTGCGGTAACCCAAAATGTTAATTCCAGCATATGTTTTATGAAGCTTCTCGATGGTAGCGGTGATCACTTCTTCTTTTGCCCCAACTAAGTAAAATGTTTTTGACTGGTAAAACTCTTTTATAATATCCAACCACAATTCACATCCCGGAATTTTAATGGTTTGCTTAAATCCTCTTTTCTTTAAAGCCCAAACCGCACCAACTCCATCAGCATAACCTATATTCAGATTGATTAATGAGCGGGTTTGCTCATTGGCGTGCAATATTTTTTCTGCATTAATGGCAATCAAGCTTTTCTTTTCTTTTGAAACGTATTTAATTAATTCCTTACGGGATGAAAACGCATAAACGTTAAGCTTGTTGATGTTGGTGCTATTCATTCAGTGTTGTATTTAATAAATAGTATGACATGGCATAGAACATAAAGGCATTGCTCCAGCGCATGTATATTTTTGTACATTTTTTAGATAATATTCAAAATGCCTTTAAATATTGTATAATTGCGGTTAGAATATAAAAAATAATGGTATTCAACATGCAACTTGAGAGTCAAGACCTTTTTTTTATAAACTTAGCTGGTACACCTCCATATATCGAATAGGGGTCTGTTGATTTGGTGAGTACACTACCTGCCCCAATAATACTTCCCTTTGATAGTTTTAGACCAGGCATTATTATTGCGTTTGTACCTATCCACACATCATCTTCTATAATAGTTGGTTTTATTACTGACTCTCCTTGAAGTACCATTGGAATTTCTCGACTAGAGTATTTATGCATTTTTCCAAGTATCGTAGTTCCTGCTGCAATCATTACATAGCTTCCGATAATAACATTATCAAGTTTAGAGTTTTCATTAATCTGGCAATAATTTCCAATGCTTACATTGCTACCCTTACCTATATATACCTTTGATTGGATTTTACATTCTTTACCAATTGTAATTATCCTTCTTAGTGTTTTAATCCTTATTTTGTTGAACAATGAGCCCAAAGGGAAGAAGCTGTTGGGGAGGTTGTAAGCAAAGAAATAATAAAAGGATAAGTACACAAATTTCATATTTATTTCAAGTTTATAAGAAAATTAGATAATTTATTATGAACAGTTTGGTTGCCATACTTTTTTGATAATTCTATGGCATTTGAACTCAATTGATCTTTTTCTGTATTATTGAGCCCATTGAAATACAATAGTTTTTCTGCTAACATATTGTAATCTTTTGGATTAAATAGATATCCGTTATAGCCATCTTTTATATAGTTTTTAATCTCTCCTATGCTACTGCCGATGACAGGTGTACCGCAGGCCATTGATTCAAGGCCAACTAATCCTAAACTCTCGTTTAATCTTTCAGAAGGAAAAACAAAAATATCAAAGTTATTATAAAACCTTCGAAGGTCTCTTTGTGGTTTTGCCCCATGAAAACGAATTTTAGTCTTAATTTCATCATTTAGCTCTTTTTTTAATCTATCTTCAAGTGCTCCAGATCCAACAATATCGACTCTAAAGTCTATGTTCTTGCTTTCTATTAGCTCAGTTGCTTTTAATAGTGTTTCTATTCCTTTTCCTTTATCTATTCTACCAATATATCCTATTATAAATTGATTCTTGGTAATATTATGTTTGTCCTTGAAGAAAAGTTTCTCATCGATTCCGCCAGAAGGAGATATAAAGAGTTTAGAATTAAATTGTGGAAAATTTGTTCTGAAAATTTCAGCGAAGTAATTTGATGGCACAACTATAGCATCGCAAGAATTTAGTACTCTTTGCTTAAATGCATTTATTTTAATACTACTACTATCATTATCTAATATATCACTACCGTGAACATTGTAAACAAGTTTTACCTTTGGTTTTATCAATTTTATAAAAAAAGTAGAAAAGGTTGTATATTTTAGATAATGGACATAGATGATGTCATGGTTAAATAAAGCTCCCTTAAGTATAATTTTTACAGATAAATATGAATAAGCTATTAGTTTTTTTAAGCTATTACTTTTTTTCCCTTTTATGAGCGCAGTGTTCTTTACTCTCAACAGTTTCTCTGATCTAAAACCGTCAATAAAGTTTTTAACAAAAATTCCATAAAAAGGATGTTTCCTTGAAGGAAACATATTCGAAACAACAAATATGCTTTTCATTTTGGCAATATTGTTTTAGATATTTTTTTTAAAAGTAGTTAGGACTGTTTCTAATTCAAAACAGTTGATAATATATTCCCCGGCAAGAATTTATTATTTAAGCCAGAAAAACATATAACTGACATCTCCTTTTTCGGGTTTGATATAAGAGATGTATATATTAACAAGAATAAGCATTATGAACAAAAAAATCACAAAAATAAATGCGAATAAATTTACGTAGCTCTTTTTGCGGTTATCATAGAGGTATTTGAGTAAATAGGCAGATGCAATAAATCCAAAGGTGTGAAAATAAATGAATGGTCTGCGTATTAAATAGGATTGTTTAGTTGCTATGTACATTATTTCGGAAAAGAAATAAAAATCGTAGTACATATTTAATTGTCTGGAATTAAAATTATTTTTCAACTTTTTACTATATAAAATAGTAATTAGGAGAATCAAAACTGGTATAATACTTCTAATTCCCCATTTAGCATCTGCGTAAAATTCGCTAATTTGAGTTAGCGTAAATTCATTAAATCGATGGCTATAGTTTATTAATTCAAAGAATCTGGTGAAGGCCAAAACATAATCTGCGAATACATTAAGCCGGGAGATATATATACTAATAACAAGTATAACTAGCTGTAGCCATATTTTGTTAAAGTATTGTTGCCGGATGTTATAAATAAAATAGATAGGAATAAAAATTATGGCGCTTTGGTGAAACAAGGATGCGCATAAAACACATATAGTGAATTTTATAAGCTTCTTTTCATGTATGTAATAGGTTGAGAAAACTATTATACAAGCCGCTATAGCTTGTCGTATCCCGTTGGTCCAGGACAAAAACTCCATACTACCTATTAACGTTAAAGCAATGTAAGGCAATACTTCAAGCTGTTTCGTCTTTACTATGGTTAAGTAAATGAAAAATATTTGAATAAAGGAACATAGAAAAAAGAAGAAGAAAAAGTGAAACCCAAATTCTGACATTGTTTTTGCGATGAATCGGAATCCTCGTTCCATATCTTCTCTAACATATAGGTAATCTTTACTTATGTTTTGATAATACTCGAGGTACGATAAGTAGTCAATTCCAACATCGTATCGCTGGCCCATAATAAAGGCAAAAAAAGTAATGGGAATAAAGTTTCGCCAGTTAAAAATAATTGATGCAGAATAATTTAAGTTGCGATATCGGGCAGCACTCTCTTTGCCAGTTAAATAAAGCACAAGAATTATGGATGAGTATATTATTAAACTAAGAACCATTCTATATCTTCCGGATAAGTTTTAATAGTTGTTTAAATTTGTAAGCCACTACTGATGATTTTGGAAAAATGGTAAAAAGCCGATACAGAATAAGCTCCTTTTTCTCGAAAATTCCGAGATTTTCTAATTTATTTAATCTGACTTTTAACGGTTTACTAATTCTTTTTGTAGTTATATTTTTTGAGTAGTTTTTACATATAACTAATATGTAACTGTTTATTAGAAGTTTTGCAATAAAGCGTGATTCAGAGATAGAAAGCTCATTAATGTTTTTACTTTTATAACTAATAAACTCGTCCAATACTTTTAAATCATCAAAGAAATATTCAAAGGCTCGTTTCTTCACTGTAGCAGAACTGTCGTTTAGCCGATATATATACAGTGATGTACTGGTTTGCTTGATACAGTCAATACCTAAAGCCATTTTGATAATGAATTCCCTATCTTCGGAAAATTTAATGGTAGGGTTGAATCGTAGTTTTAGTGAATTGATTTTTTGACGTCTATAAAAATAGCAAACAGAGTAGGAGCAAAAATGTTCTTTTTCGAAAAAGTCTGATCGTGAAATTTTCTGATTCTTGCGACTGCGAATTATGATACTATTGTCCGAAATATTTAAAACCTTAACTCCTAGTTGAATAAGGTTGTAATCTGAACAATCCTTGTCGTTTAAAACATCAAAATAACCTGGCTCAATCCAATCGTCAGAATCAATAAAACAAATCCATTCGCCCTGGGCCTTGTTTATTCCGAGGTTTCTTGCAGAGCTAACACCGCCGTTAGTTTTGTGAAATACGCTAATACGCTTGTCTTTTTTTGCAAGGGTATCGCATATTAAGCCGGAATTATCACTCGAACCGTCGTTAATTAGAAGTATCTCAAAATTAACGAAAGACTGTTGTAATATACTGTCAATACATTTGGGCAAATACTTCTCGGCATTGTATATTGGTACGATTACACTTAATTGGATCATTTGTTGAGATTTGATAGTAAAAATTGTATGGACTTATTTTGCCACTGAGTTTTTAGTGTATTTACTTTGGTGTAATCAATTTTTTGGAAGTGCTTATCTGATAACTGTTCTTCAGTAGATATTAATCGATACTCTAAATCAAATATTTTTAACAACGATGTAAAACGAGTTATTCCTCTTTTTTTATTGCCAATTGAAATAAAAGGTTTATTAAAAATAATAGCAAATACGGTTCCATGAAAAGAATCGGTTACCACGAAATTGGCATCTCTAAAACCAGCCAACCACTTCGATACTGATGGGAAAATACAATTGCTAATATTTTGTTCCTTTTTGCCATTAAACGTTTCAATTGGCATGTTATTGACAGAAGTAAGAGCTAACTTGTTACTTATTTCTTCAATAATTACTTGTTTTTCATTTGTCTTGTCGAGTATGTAACATAACAGTGTATTATCGTTTCTTTCCGGCTCTTCTTTGATAATTTCAAGGTACTCTTTCTTCTCTAAAAGCAGCGTTGGATCGAGCACTTGTTCTGCATTAATACAAAACTGGTCTTTACAGATTTTAAGAGCTGAGTCTTCTCTAACAGAAATTCGATCGAATAGTTGTGCTAATTTTGCACACTTACGTTTATCGTTCTTACTATATTCTGCAAGGTTATCAGTTCCAAAAGAAGCAGCATAAGCAATTTTTAGCGAATTGGTATTTTTATTAAGAAAACCCAGAAAATAGTTGTGCAGATTGGAATAGCGTTTCCGCCATACCTGATCGCTTCCCACAATAAAAACGTCGTATTTATTTATTTCGGTTTTAGTTGGCTGGTTTTTCCCACTAAAAAAATCTGTTGTATTAATGTTGTTTTTTATAAAATGATCCGTGTTTTGTGCTATATACTTGTATTTTGATTTAGTTAGAAAATTTGGAATAATAGGTAAATAATGTTTATTTCTAAATATTCCCCCTCTGAGAGTCCGATATATTATGTATACAATTTTAAAAGATAATCTTCTTTCTTTAAATGGAGAATTGTTTGTGACAACATCATATCCCAGCTCCTTTATTTTTTTTTGTAATGCAAAAGCCTGAAGAAGTCCGCCATAGTTTGTCCTAAGAGGCTGCGTTAGAATCAATATCCTCATTTTTTTTTCATTTCGTGTTTGATCGGAAGTGTAATTGCTTTTCTATAATGGTATAATCTGGTTGCTAATCGAAGTATTTTTAGTACTCTAATTATTTTCTTGTCAAAGTCTTTTGCGTTCGGGAATGATTTCCAAATTTCCAAGCTTTGATGTCTTGTTTTTCGCCTTAATAACTGCACTAATTTGAAATCAAATGTAATCTGATTGGAATCAAAATGTTTTGGGGGGATTGGTGTTTTTTGTCTGTTGATTCTATATCCAAGGCCGAGATGCCGGTGGTTATAACTGCCTTGTTGAGATTTTAGGGCTAATTGAAGGGGGAGGCTTTCCACACTTAATTCAGCTTTTTCTTTACCATTTCTAATAAGTTGTTCTGCCAATTTGGAACGTGTTATGATAATATTTGTTCCCAATCCATCTTGATCATAAGGTCTTAACCATGCATCGCCCAGGGAGATATCAGCAAGTTCCGTGGTTACATCATCACAAAAATCACAGGCATTAGCTTTAAACATGCCTGTTCCCCACATATCGCCAACAGTGCGCATTTTAATGGTGTGCTCTTTGCTATCTTTTTTGTTTATACAGCCGAATGAATAATCGCCAGCAGTACTTTTAAAATCTTTAATTCTAAATTGTGGTTTATCGATGTTTTCGGTTAGAACGCCTGTTTTACTGGCAAGATACTCCGTGAAAAAACGGCTTTTTACGCCACCACAAATAATTCCAACTAAGAACGGTATTTTTTCTTTTAGTTGTGGTTCCTTGTGTTGGGCTAAGCGTATTGCTTTAATGAAACAGGCCACGCCCACAATAGCCACTTTCCCATTCAATTCATTAATTTTTGGCATTACGTTACCCAGTGTTACCGGGAAGTATTTCGTTTTTGAAGCATGCAATAATTCTTCTTTACTACTACTTATGGAATATTCGTAATGTACGCCTGATTGGTTTGATTCTTTTACGGAGAAGATATAATCTACAATGCCTTTATTCAATAACTCGGTGAATACATAAGTGGCTATTCCTCCGGATGAAGAGGTTAAACGATATTGTTTTGAATAGCCTGCATAAATTCCATGGTATTTCCCAATTTTAGGATGATAGCTTGGGGAGGCCTTTAAGAATATTTCTGCTATTTCGATTTCTGTTTTAACTTCATCATCGGGGCAGGGATTAAACGGGCATACAGAAACACAATTTCCGGTTGTATCGCAATTCCCGGATAGTGTCGGAGTTAGAAAACCATATTCGTTCCATTTCATTTCCAACGCCTTATTTGGGCATTTGTAAACACAAAGGCCACAACCAATGCAAAGGTCGTTGCTAACTACTGTTTTTATAACTTTGGGTATGTTCATTATGCTTTAAGTTTTGCAAGAACTTGTTTTAACTTATTGGTTAGAAAGTTTTGTTCGTTTTTTTCTAAACCAACAAAATATATTGTTATTCCAACAACTATTAAAGAGGAAAATGTGATAATTAGCAATCTTGCAAAACCTTCATGTAAAAAGGATTTAATTAAAATTGGGATTATCATTGAAATTAAGATTACCGGTGAAATTTTAGATACAACTTCTTTTAAATAACCGAGAATATCTAATTTGACCAATGGGCTGATAATTTTCAATCGGGCTAGAAGAGCAATTATTGAAATTCCAATACTTATATATAGTGTTATTTCCGGAGCGTAGCCTAGCTTTAAAAATATGTACGAAACAGGTAAATTGAGAATTAGCAAGCCACCAACAACTCCCTGATAGAGTTTAATTTTACCTGAAGCTTGAGCAGCTGTCATTAAAGGCCCGGAAATACAATCTACCAAAACATTGATTAATACAAGTCTTGTAAATATAACAGTGTAATCCGGTACTGTTTTTAACCAGAGTTTCAAAATTATTTCGGTTTCGAGCATTATGGGCAATGACAAGGCAAACAGGAGGAAAAAAGAATATTTGGCACCTTGAAAGATTAATTGGTGCATGTACTTTAAATCGCCAGCTGCATAAGATTTAATAATTTGAGGATTCATTGCCATTTGAAAATTCTGTACAAATTGATTCACTGCGCTTCTAACTTGGTAAGCAATTCCCCGGGCAGCATTTACCACCGGACCAAAGAAAATGTTGAGCAGAATATTCACTCCCTGTCCCATAATAACTCCGGCTGCATTTCCCCATAAATTCCAACCAGCATAACTAATTAATGTCTTAAATAAAGGCTTGTCCCAATAAAAACGAAACTTACTTTCCTTGAATTTTTTCCCACAATACAAACCATAAATAAGTCTTATTAGTAACGCTACACCAAACATTAAAACGGCATAAAACTTTAGTTTGTCGAAGCCAAACCATTGTAGCATAAATACTATCAAGAGCTTTAAACCTACTTCAGCAATACTTACCCAGGCAAATACATTCATACGTTCGTGGGCAATTATTATGGCGTTGTAAGGAACGCTTATCATGTTTACCATTAGTGCCAGAATGGAAAACTGATAAACCCAACGGGCTGCGATCATACGTTCGGGAGGAATAGTGAGTTGTGTGTTTACAAAATACAAACCTATGGTTTCGGCTAAAATAAGAATGAGAAAGGCAATGAGAAAATGGATATTTACACTCATGCTAAACACATTGCGGAGTTGAATTTTATCTCCTTTCCCGATTTCGAAAGCCAAAAATCGTTGGGTAGCCGAGGCCATGGCGCTGTTCAGAAATCCGAACATGGTTACAAAGCCACCAACCACGTTGTAAATACCAAAATCTTCAACGCCCAGTGTGTTCAGCACAATACGTGAGGTGTATAGGGAAACTGCCATTGTTAGCAGCATCCTGAAATACAACATGGCGGTGTTTTTAGCTATTCGCTTATTATTTTCGGAAGATGACATTGTTAAGGCAAAAGTTAAAAGAATACATCTGCAATCGTTATTTCCCCTCGCTGGCGCCGATTTGCAATCGGTGTCATTGCCTGTAAGGCAATAAATTATTTGATAATACTAACATCTAATAATCCTTTGTTGCGCGGATTTGTAATCCGTGCTTTGTCTTACAAAAACAAAAATTTCATGGATTTTTTAAGTTCGTTTAAATTTAGCCCAGCAGGCTGAGGCACACATTGCAAATGTGCGCCAGCGGTGGAATTAGTTTTTCAACGTTTCTATAATCCGGCTACACGCCATCCCATCTCCATAAGGATTATTCGCTTTTGACATGGCTTCGTAGGCCTTTGTTTTATTGATTAAGTCAGAAACTTCACGAATGATGGTTGCTTTTTCTGTTCCTACCAGTTTTACGGTACCAGCTTGAACGGCTTCGGGACGTTCGGTGGTGTCGCGCATCACCAGTACGGGCTTCCCTAAGCCTGGAGCTTCTTCCTGGATGCCGCCTGAGTCGGTGAGTACCAGGTAGGCTTTGGACATCAGGTGAACAAAGGGAAGGTAGTCGAGGGGCTCGATGAAGTAGGTGTTGCTGACAGATTGCTTCGCTTCGCTCGCAATGACGTGGTCTCCGAAGACCTGAGTGATGGCATTGCGGACATTGGGGTTGAGGTGCATGGGGTACACAAAGTCGACATCAGGATGTTGCTCGGCCAGTTCTTTGATGGCTTCGCACATGTTGATAAATCCTTGGCCGAAGTTTTCACGGCGGTGCCCGGTGATGAGGACGAGTTTTCGGTGATCGGTGGTCGGTGATGGGGTTTCACTGTTCACTGACTGCTGTTCACTGTTCACTCGTTTTAAATTAGTCCAAGCTTGGAGCTTTTCAGAGGGTAAGCCAAAGTTTACTAACTTTTCAGTAATGGCTTTTTCCAGGGTTTCATCTTTTTTCATCTTATCGATCACCCAAAAAAGGGCATCAATCACGGTGTTTCCTGTTATATGGATGTTTTCTTCCTTTACGCCTTCATTCAACAGGTTTTGTTTGCTGAGTGGTGTGGGGGAGAAGTGATAGCTCGCCAAACGACCGGTGAGTTGTCGGTTCATCTCCTCTGGCCAAGGGCTGTAAATGTTATGCGTCCGTAAGCCAGCCTCGATATGGCCTACCGGTATTTGCTGGTAGAAGGCAGCCAATGCCGCTGTGGTAGAAGTGGCTGTATCGCCATGAACCAGGACCAAGTCTGGCTGGGCTTCTTTTAAAACGTCACGCATACCTAGTAATACCCGGGAGGTTACATCATAGAGATCCTGACCGGCTTTCATAATGTTCAAGTCGTATTGTGGTTTGATCTCGAATAACTGCAACACTTGGTCAAGCATTTCGCGGTGCTGCCCGGTAACACATACCAAGGTTTCAAACTGCTCAGAATGCTTTTCAAATTCTTTGACTAATGGCGCCATTTTAATGGCTTCGGGGCGCGTTCCGAAGACCAAGAGGACGCGTCTTTTGGTTGTTGTATTTTGTGTCATGTTGTTTTTTTTAATGGTGGTCAGTGGTCAGTGGTCAGTCAACTCATCACCCATCACCGGTCACTGTTTCGTGTTTATAATCTCTTTTTTAGTGATTTGATTAGACCATAGAGTAGTTTTCTAACGGTCTCGATAAGCGAATTGATTTCAGTAATTTTTGATAGATAGCCTACCCTAAGGGCAATTTCCATTTGAGTGTCTAGCTCTCCTAACGATCCCAGAGAAACATGTAAGAACTGAATGAACTCTTTGGTATTTTTTCGCATAAATCCTTCAGCAATATTAGACGGAATTGATACAACTGCACGTCTAATCTGGGACGTCAAACCATAGGATTCATTACTCGGAAAATGATTCACTTCCTTATAGACAAGTTCGACCAAGTTCATAGACTCTTGCCAAACTTGAAGTTCTTTATAGGAGGCTATTTTTACCATAAACTGTTTTTTTTATGGTGGTCGGTGGACGGTGTCCTGTGGTCAGTTAACTCATCACCCATCACTGATCACAGACCACCCATCACTCACCACTGTTCGCTATTTTCGAAATATTCCGGCAAAGTCTAGAATCACTTTATCGGCGCTGTATTCCAGGGTTTTGAATTCGTCGTGGGCGACGAGGAAAGCAATGATGTCTGCTTTTTCGTAGGCTTCCTGATAGTTGGTCAATTTAAAGACACTGTGTTCGTTGATATTGGGTTCAACCACCAGAAAGTTGTTTTGCTCACTTTGCATGACCTTCTGGGCAATGTACTTGGCGGGGCTTTCACGCAAATCGTCGATATTAGGTTTGAAAGCCAGCCCCATAATGGCTGTAGTGGCTTTCCGCCCGTTCTTTAACTCAAACTCCAGCATGGCATTGCGGATTTTCTCGGCACACCAAAACGATTTGTAATTGTTGATTTCTCGGGCTTTACCGATGATTTGTGATTCCATTGGATAATCGGAAACAATGAAGTAGGGGTCAACAGCAATGCAATGACCACCAACACCTGCCCCGGGCTGAAGAATATTGACCCTAGGGTGTTTATTGGCTAACTCTACCAATTCCCAGACATTGATGCCTGCTTTATCACAAATTAAAGACAACTCATTGGCGAAGGCAATTTGTACGTCGCGCGATGAGTTTTCAGTCAATTTACACATTTCAGCAGTGCGCGCATTGGTTTGGTGCAACTCTCCCTGAACAAAGGTTTGATAGAAATTGCAGGCCTGTTGTGTTGATTCCGGATTGACTCCTCCGATCACGCGATCGTTGTGGATCAATTCGTGTAGCACATTACCGGGTAACACACGCTCCGGACAATAGGCAATCGCTAATTGACCTTGCAGTTCAGGACGTTCATCAAAAATAAGCTTGGCCATTTTTTCGGTGGTGCCAACGGGCGAAGTGGATTCAATGATAAACGTATCTCCGGCTTTAAGGTGTGGCAATACGGCTTTGGTAGCACTCTCCACAAAGGAAATGTCCGGTTCGTGGTTCCCTTTAAAGGGAGTTGGAACAACGATCAAGTGAATGTCTGCTTCTTGCGGTGTTGTAGAGGCTTTAAAACAACCTTTTTCAACGCCTTCTTTGACCACTTGTTCCAGACCCGGCTCTACGATATGAATTTTACCTTGATTAATGGTTTCTACTACTTTGGGGTTAACATCAACCCCGTGAACGTTGATTCCTTTTTGTGCAACAACGGCAGCTGTTGGCAGTCCGATATAGCCTAATCCTATAAATTGTACTTTCATGTTAACTATTTTCGTTGTCTGGTTTATGTTCAGATTTCTCTTATCTATAATTTATACACCTTCTTATCACCCTCTTCGATCATATTTCGGAGGTCGACGATGAGGCGTGCGTGTTGTTTGATAAAATTGGCGTCAAAGGTCGCGTGATTGGTGGTTAAAACCACACAGTCGGCCTGTGCCAGTGCTTCGGCGGTCAGCGGGATTGAATCCAGAGCCGTACCATGGTGCGGCTGTACCGTGGGAATATGCGGATCGTGGTAGCTGACCGCTCCACCTTTGTGCGCTACAGTTTGCATGATCTCCAGGGCCGGTGATTCGCGCGCGTCATCGATATTGGGTTTGTAAGCCACGCCCAGGAAGAGGATCTTACTTCCGTTGACGGCTTTCTGGTGCCGGTTGAGCGCTGTGGCGATTTTGATATACATGTAATGCGGCATGCGCATGTTGATGTGTCCTGCCGCATGAATCATGCTCAGGTCAAAGTTGTATTGTTTGGCAATGTGCTCGAGGTAAAACGGATCGAGGGGAATGCAATGCCCACCAATGCCCGGTCCGGGATAAAAGGCCTGGAAGCCGAAGGGCTTGGTTTTGGCCGCTTCAATCACTTCCCAGATGTTGATATCCATTTTACCGGCCAGCAAAGCCAGTTCGTTGATCAGGCTGATGTTCACCAGGCGATAGGTGTTTTCCAGAATCTTCACCATTTCGGCCACACGTGGTGAGCTGACAGGGTGGATCTGGTCAATGGCTTTTTTATAAATGGCCTGCCCAATTTTCAGGCCCTCAGTGGTCATGGCGCCCAATACTTTGGGCGTATTCCGGGTATGAAAATTCTTATTGCCCGGGTCAACCCGCTCGGGAGAGTAGGCCAGCCAAAAGTCGGTGCCATGCTTGAAGCCACTTTCCTGTTCGATAATCGGTAGCATCAAATCCTCCGTGGTGGTGGGGTAGGTGGTGCTTTCCAAACTGATAAACGTCCTCGGTTTCATGTGTTTCCCAATTTCAACACAGGCATCCTCAATGTAGCTCATGTCGGGCTTTTTGAACCGATCCAATGGGGTTGGCACACAAATGAGCAGCGCATCACATGCTTTGATCCGACTAAAATCGGTGGTGGCACTGAGGGTGATGTTATCAACCACTTCGCGCAACACGGCATCGCGAATGTCACGAATATAGTTGTCTCCACGGTTGATCTGAGCGACTTTATCCGCATTTTTGTCGAAGCCAATGACTTTCACTCCGGCCTCCGCAAAATTAACGGCTAAGGGAAGACCAACATAGCCTAAGCCGATCACACCGACGACTTCGGTGTTCGCTGCGATCTTTTCAAGTAGTTGCTGTGTGTTGTTCATTTTTTGTATCAGTTATCAGTTATCGGTTATCGGTTATCGGTTGTCAGTTGTTGATGGCAAAGAGCGAAGGGCATGGAGCAAAGAGAATGGGGCCTAATCCTGTGCCTGTAAGAATTGTCATTGATTGTCATTCGTGCGTTCATGAGTTCATGCCTTCGTATCCTCGTGTCTTCTGCCTTCGTCCCTTCTCCGGTTTCCTTTCTCCTTGGAACCTTAACCTTTCTCCTTGGAACTTTAACCTTGGATCTTTCTTTCCTCACCCTTTCCCGATGCTTTTTAGTTCAAAGCCGATGGTTGTCAATACTTTTCGGTCGAGGATGTTTCGTCCGTCGAAAACGAATGCCGGTTTGAGCATGCTGTCGTAAACTTTTTGCCAGTCATAGGTTTTAAACTCATCCCACTCGGTGAGTACGGCGGTAGCATGTGCTTTGGCCATAGCCTCATAAGGATCAGCATGAACCTGTACCAGTTGCTGGAGTTCCTCTGTAGCAATGGCTTTTTCCGGGTGTTGCTGGTATAAGTATTCCAGGTCGCGGAAAATCTGCGCTTTAGAAACCTTAGGGTCGTACACATGAATCTCGGCCCGGTCTTGTAACAGTTCGTCGGCTACATAAATGGCAGCGCTTTCGCGGGTATCGTTGGTGTCTTTTTTGAAGGCCCAGCCCAGGAAGGCAATCTTTTTCCCCGACACGGTATTGAATAAGCTGGAAATGATTTGTGTGGCAAACCGACGTTTTTGGTAGTCGTTGAGTTTCACCACCTGTGCCCAGTAGTCAGCTACCTCGGGCAGGTTGAAGTGCTGGCAGAGATACACCAGGTTCAAAATGTCTTTTTGGAAGCAGGAGCCACCAAAACCCACCGATGATTTCAGAAACTTCGGGCCAATGCGGCTGTCCATCCCAATGGCATGAGCCACTTCATCCACATCTGCTCCTGTCCGTTCGCACAAGGCCGAAATGGAGTTGATGCTGGAGATGCGTTGCGCCAAAAAGGCGTTGGCTGTTAATTTGGATAATTCGGAAGACCAGATGCGGGTGGTGACGATTTGGTCGCGCGGAATCCAGTTGGCGTAAATGTTCGCCAAGGCTTGTTCGGCTTGCTGACCGGCCTCATTGTCCTCGCTGCCAATTAGGACGCGGTCGGCATGCAACAGGTCCTGAATGGCTGTTCCTTCAGCCAGAAATTCGGGGTTGGACAGCACGGCAAATTGAGGGGCTGTAGGGTTAGTGGACTGGTTGGAAGAGTCCAGAATGGTCCGGATGGCCTGGGCGGTACGTACCGGCAGGGTAGACTTTTCAACCACAATTTTGTTAGTGGTGGAGACTTCCGCAATTTGACGGGCACACAGTTCGACATATTTCAAGTCGGCAGCCATGCCTTTCCCAACACCGTAAGTTTTAGTCGGGGTGTTTACGGAGATAAAAATCATTTCTGCCTCGCGAATGGCACCTTCCACATCCGTTGAGAAGAAGAGGTTACGCCCGCGCGCTTCAGCCACCACTTCGGGTAGGCCCGGTTCGTATACCGGAAGTTTGGAGAGATCCTTGTTATTCCAATCCGCAATGCGCTGGTCGTTGATGTCAACCACGGTGACCTGGATATGGGGACATTGTTGTGCAATGACGGCCATAGTTGGCCCGCCAACGTACCCTGCACCAATGCAGGCAATTTTCTTGATTTCAGTTGGAAACATATCTATGAAAGGTTTAAAAATTTCAAGTTGATAAAGTTAAAATTGTCAGTTGAGAGTTAACGGTTGTCGGTTATCAGTTGTCAGTTTGCCTATGCTTATGTCTTTAATGCTTGCCTGGCTCCTTTTTCCTTTTTCCGTTCTCCGTTCTCCGTTTTCCGGTTGTTTTTTTCCGGTCTGCCGTTAATTTGGAAATTGGATTCTGAGATTTAACTCTCGACTCCCGACTGCTATCTTACTCTTCTTCCCAGCGTTCGCGGATGCTGGCCAGGAACTGCCTTCCAAACACGATGCCTACTCCCAGGATTCCTCCCAGGAAGGTCCAAATGATCAGGATCATCGGGCGATTGGGTTTGGATTTTTGCAGCGGAATACGAACCGGCTCCACAATGGTGAGCACCGGCGCATCTTCCTTTACCTTAATTTGTGCCTGTTCCAGTTGTTTGGCCAGCTCGGAATACACCGAGAAGGCGATGTCGTACTCACTTTGCAGGCGTTCGATTTCGGTTTGAGCCATGGCCGAAGACACGTTTTTGTTTTGATCGCGAAAACGGGCCAACTTTTCCTGGGCGTTCTGAAACTCCTGCTTTTTCTCCTGATAGCGCTCCCGGATAAAGTTCAACTGCTCCTGCGCTTTTTGAATGCGATAGGTGGTGATGTATTCCTGCAGCAGCTGTTGCGCCTTTTGGGCGACCTGTGCCGCTAAGGCCGGATCGTGAAAACGGGCCGCCAAGGTCAGTACCCCTTCTTTGTCATTGATGTCCAGCGACAGGTTCTCGTTCATGGTTTTTAATACTTTTTCCTGATCCTCATTCAGGGCGAGCAAATCACTTTTTCCGCTTGGGGTAGACGCTGTTTGTTCCCCTCTTAAGGCTTTCAGAATCACCCCCGGCAAGCCCAAAGTGTATTTTTTGATGTTCCCCAGGATCCCCGGTTTTTTGTATTCGGTGTAGTACTCAAACAAGCTGACCGGCTGATTCACCTCTTTGATTTGAAAGGGCGTATTCATGAGCTCCATCTGAAAAGAAACGGATTGCAGAATCTTGGGATAAACCATGGGTGACAGGACTTCTGCTCCGCTACTCATGTCGAGGTTGAAGCCGGCCATAGCGGCCAGAGAGGACAGTCCACCGAGCTTGGAGCCTCCGGATTGGCCGGTTTGTGGCACCATGGTGGTTTGTACCGTATATTCCTTGGGGCTGAGCAGGGCAAACACCAAGCCCAATGCGATCCCGATAAGGGTATACTTGATGATGGTGCGCCGCCCGTCCCACAGGTCTTTGGCTAAGGCGATCAAGTCAATTTCGTCATCTTCAGCGGCTGTCTTAGCCGGGATGGGTGTATTTTCTTTTGTTGTCATGTGTGTGTGCTGTTGATAGTTAACAGTTGTTGGTTATCGGTCCTATGAAATATTCACGATGTGAATTTCACAGGATAAATTATCGGTTGACCAGGATTTTTCAACATAGGCGATGTTTACGAACGTACGAAGACACGAAGGTCCGAAGTCAGGAACGCACGATGGTACGATGGTTATTGTTGCTTGGGTGTCCATTTCTCAGAATTCTGGCTCATCTTGATTAGCATGGCGATGATGTGTTCAAACTGGTCGTATAGCTCATCATGGATCGCTTCGTTGATGTATTTAAATGAGTAAGAAAAATCCAGCCAAACCTGAGTTTCGGCAGCCTCCGCTTCGGAGTCCGATAATTTAGAAATGAAGTTCTTTGGGTATCGTCTTTTTCTCCATGCTTCAGCAAGGTTTGCACAAACCGACCTGGAACTTCTTCTGATTTGATTGGTCAACGCATGCTTCTCTTCAGTAGGAAAAGATTGGGTTAAATGATGAATCCTTAAGGCAGCCTGGTAAGCCTCCTGATAGACTTTCAATTCTTTATGTGACCTTATCTTTTCCATTCGTATGCTTCGTTGTTCGTTATTACGTGCCTTCGTACGTTCGTACGTTCGTGCCTTCGTGACTTCATGCCTTCGTTTTCCTATCTTAACACCGCGGCAATGGCGATGGCAATGGAGGAGAAGGCACTGGCAACGGATAACCATCGCGAGGTTTGATCTCCGGCAGGGCGTTCCGGTTTTTGTGGAACAACAATCTGACAGCCGGGCTCGGGGCTCGGATAGTGTCTTCCGATGAATCCCTTGGTTACCTTGGTGGTTCCATCGCTGTAAATGATGAAGACTTTCCCTTTCTTGGCTTTCGGACTAAATCCTCCTGAGCGGTTGATGTAGTATTTCAGCGAGCGGTTTTCCTGGTAAGCCAGGCCTACAGGGTTCAATACTTCTCCGGAAACTTTAATCTCCTGGGTCACCTCGGGAACCAGCAGCTCGTCGCCTTCACGCAAGACATAGTCGTAGATCGACCCCGGATTCTCGAGGATGTCATCCAGGCGTAGTTCCAGTTTATAATGGTCATCCATCTGTGCTTCGGCCGACTGGAGCAGGCTGTCGGGCATGGCCGTCAGCAGCGACTCTTTGATGGCCTCATCATCGGTTCGCAGGCGTCTCAGGGTGGCTCCTTTGCTAAAGGCATGTGGCGTTAAGCCTCCGCAACGCTTGATCAGGTCTGAAACCCGTTCGTTTTTATTGCTGATGCTGTATGGGCCGGGATAAACCACTTCACCCTCGATGGTAACTGTCCGTTGGGTGTTGTAAGATGGTGCTTTTCGCACGTAAATGTAATCGAAAGGCTGAATTTTGAATTCGGCATCCTCGGAGTTGATGTTCAGGTCGCGACTGATGTTGAACTGATATAAGTCGGCAAGTTCGTTGGAAACCTGGGCGGCTGATTCATAATCGTGGCGACGGGCCAGTTCGATGAACGATTCACTGGCCGCTTCGGTAAAACCACCAGCCAAAAATACCAGGTCTTTTAAGCTCATATTTTCACGGTATGGATACTCTCCGGGGTATTGCACCTGCCCGTAAATCTTGATAAAACGAGCTTCGCGCATGCTGAATACGTCCTGGATAATGACATGGTCTTCCCGTTTCAGATCGAGATCATTCTTTCCTCCCAGTATTTCAGATACTTCGAAGGCAATGGTTTGCGGACTCAGGTCTTTCCCCAGGCGGATAATAACGCCACGGTTGCTGAATACACTTTCTTTAACGCCATCGGCTTTGGCAATCAGCTCCGAAAGTTTCATCCCTTCGGTGAGTGCAAACGTTCCGGGGCGGAAGACGGCCCCTTCGATACTGACACGGTTTTCGTAGCGGTCAATGATTTCACCGGCTTCAATGAAGTCTCCGTTTTGTAAGGTAAACGAATCAAATTCATTTTGTGTGATGTCCAGTACCTGAAATTGTTTGCCGGTTGTGCGGGTAATAGAGAGGCGTTCGCGGTATGCCTGGTTTGAAAAGCCACCGGTATATCGGAGCAGGTCGTTTAGCTTTTCGCCTTCCTGCAGCTCGAAATAGCCTTCGCGCTTGAAGGAGCCGGAAGCTTCGACCCGAATGTCATAGGTTGGAATGAACAGGATGTCCTGGTCGCGCAGCACAATGTTGTTGGAGGCATTGGCATGAATCAGAAAGTCGTACACATCAATCTCAGCGATTACTTTATTTTGCCGAATAACCTGAATGTTACGGAAGGAGCCATTTTCGTTGGGGCCACCCGAGAGGTAAAGGGCATTAAAGGCAGAAGCTGTTGCCGGCAGGGTGTAGGTGCCCGGTGTATAAACTTCCCCAATGACATTGACCTTGATGGAACGAAGGTTGCTCAATCCGATTTCGGCAAAGGTGTTGGGCTTGTCGCCTCCCATGCCACTGTAAATGGCTACCAGGCGCTGGCGAATGCGTTTCTCGGCCTCACGAAAATCAATACCGGCTACCTGCACAGGACCCAGGTCCGGAATCTGGACATTGCCGTTGGCATCAACCTGAAGCTGGTAGCTTTGCTGGCTGGCTCCCCAAATGTTGATCATGAGCTGGTCGTTGATTCCCAGTACATAACTATCCGGAACCGGAATATTAACCGAGGGCTCAAAGCTTAAGTTTTGGGTGTTGAAGAAATGGAACCCAAAAATTTTGGATGCCTTGGCAGTCGTGTCCACAGGCATCTTTTGTGACAGAGAATCTTGCGGCTTGGTAATCTCCTCCGATGAATCCGGTTGAAGACCATTTTGCTTGCCACTGAGTTGCAGCTTTCTGATCCGGTTTTTCAGTTGGCTGATTTGAGCAGGGCTCGCTCCACGAAGCCGGGCCATTTCAATGGCCTGATCCATGGTGAGACCTCTGTTTTCAATTTCCTGCACAATCTGCTGTACTTGCTGATCGCTGAGTTTGTTTACATCCACCTGGCTCGGCACTTGTGCCGAAGGAGTCAGGTAACAAGCCAGCAGGCCAATGATCCAGATAAATTTTAGTGCTTTACGTAATAGCATGTTCTAATCGTTTGTTTTAACTGTATGATTTCTTTGTTTATTTTTCGTTGGTCCAAATGAGCAGGCTGGGCTTATGTTGTAAATACCTTTTCTGTTCATTTTTCAGGATATGCGTATATTGAATTTTTCGGTTGATTATTCGTTCCGCTTTACGAATATAGCCATTGATCAGCTTAATATCTAACTGGCTGCCAATGAAAATCAGCTCAATGGTTTGCGAGTCGATCCCTTGCGCAAAATCACCGGTCAGGTAGGCTGCATCAATGTCTTGCAATTTCTGCGCAATGTTCTCAATAATGGTGTCAATGCCCACCATTTTCAGCAAGATGCTATGAATGTCTTTAAACAGAGGGTGTGACGTGTTTGCCTGAAAAAATTTCTTGTTACCATCAAAGTGGCTTCGCAGTAAACCTGCTTCTTCGAACCGGTTCAGCTCAATCCGGATGGCATTGGAGGACTCGCCAAACTCCTGTTCAAGGCTCCGTAAATAGCTTTTGTTGTTCTTGTTCAGAAAGAACTTAAGCAGAATTTTTATTCGTGTTTTTGAAGTGATTAATGCGTCAAGCATAAGTTTTCAAGTCGAAAAGTTTAGGTTGAGATTGCTTGTAAACGAGTTTGGTACACATCATTCCTGGTGCCGGTTTAAGCAGTTGTTTCGTTTAAAAGATGCGATTCGTATTGTGGAAACGCTTGGTTTTGTGTTTGCTTGGTTAATGAGCACACTTTCAGTGTTTTGAATTGTTTTTTTGATGAAGTGAAAGTGCTTATTTATTGACGGCTTCTCACAGCTCCGCCTCCTCAGTCCCATTCTGCCGAGTGTTGAATCGCTTTGTAAAAGAAATGCTGCTACTAGACTGTAACAGCAAATCGAGTAGCAAAACTACTCAATTTTTTCAGAAATGGTTTATTCTTTTCCAGAATTTCATGAATGAACCATTTTTGATAGAGAATGGGCCTTTCCGACTCATGAACGATACTTTTGAGCTTTTATTTTGTTGGTCAAATAAGAACTGAATCCTGTGGCGAAAGTATGGAAAAAGGTCCATTGATCGGCAGAACCCATCGCAAGGAAATCACTAGTAATTGGGATTGCCGCAAAGGCCGATCTCCGGTAGTTTTGTTGAACGATGAAGCGTTGAGGGGAATGACGGCCCTTTAAGGTGGCGAAGTGTAAAGTCTTACTAGTTCAAGGACTTCGGTTACTATTGAACATACTCAAGTCCACGTTTGTTTCTTTTTACCATTCATCCTGATTTGTGAATTTCTCAATTTGAATTAGGGACAGTCCAATGTTTTATTTCGCGATGTAACGATGTTTATAACAGCAATAAAAAAAATATGGGGTGGAAAGCCGCTTGATCCGCCCGGCATAATGACTATTCTTTACGGCGGGCATTCGGGCAATTCAAGTCTCATTGCCAGGGAAACCCAGAAGTTTTTTCGAAAGAAAAAGTGGGAACAGCGGGTGGTCAGTATGGCAAAGTATGATTTTACCCAGCTAGCTGATGAACAACACCTGGTGATTATTGTAAGTACGCATGGAGAGGGAGAGCCGCCGGAAGAGGCCAGGCGCTTTTACCAGTATTTGCATTCCGGGGAAGCTCCTCGCCTGGAGGGAGTCAACTTTACAGTTTGCGCCTTGGGCGATAGTCGTTATGCTTATTTTTGCCAAGCGGGTAAAGACATCGATTCGCGTCTGGAAAGTCTGGGAGCAGAGCGGTTTTACAAGCGCGTGGATTGTGATGTTGCTTACCACCGACCTGTTTCGAAATGGGTTTCCGGTGTAGCTAATGCCTTTCAGCCCAGCGTAGAAAGGCAGCCAATGGCCGGCTTACCGGAGGATAGCCATTATGCCAGCAGTCCGGCACTACTGCATCGGGTTTATCAGCTGAACCCAGAGTCGGATTCGGCAATTTATCATGTTGAACTGGAGTTGGGTGATCCGGACTTTAGCTACCTTCCGGGAGATTCAGTTCGCATGATTCCGGAGAATCCGGGGGCCTTGGTTGGGCGTGTGTTGGATTTGCTTCCTGCCTCGGCTGATACTCAGGTGTTGTTTGAGGAGCAAGTTCAGCTGTTGTCAGAGGTATTGCTTAAGCGGGTTGAACTAACCAGTTTGAGTCGAGGTGTTTTAAGGCGCTACTGGGAGCTTGGCAAGCATGCGGGATTGGAAGCCCTGCTTGAAGATGCGGATCAGCTAAAGAGTTATCTGGAAGGCAGGGATGTTGGCGATTTGCTGGCTGATTTCCCATTTCAAGGCGAACCGGAACAACTACTTCCTGTATTAAGGAAAATCCAGCCCCGGCTCTATTCTGTTGCAGGAAGCCGGGCAGCCGATCCGGGAAAGTTGCATTTGACGGTGAAACAGGTGGTGTTTGATTTCCAGGAACGCAAGCGACTGGGAGCATGTTCCAACTTTTTAACTCAGCAGTTAAAGCCAGGAGCAAATATTTCGGTTGAGCTTGTGCCTAATGAAAATTTCAGGTTGCCGGAACAAGCCGATGTACCGGTGATCATGATTGCAGCAGGAACGGGGATAGCTCCCTTTCGGGCATTTATGGAAGAGCGTGCCTGGCAACATCCTCAGTCCCGAAACTGGTTGTTTTTTGGGGAGAAAAATAGTGATCGTGATTTCTTATACCGGGAGGACTGGGAGCGCTGGAAGGCTAATGGTGTGCTGAGCCGGATAACGCTGGCTTTTTCGCGCGATCAGGAGAAAAAAGTGTATGTCCAGCATCGTTTGCGTGAGCAGGCTAAAGAGGTAGGGCAATGGCTGAAGGATGGAGCTCATGTGTATGTTTGTGGATCTGTTGCGATGGGGCAGGAGGTGACGGAAGTTATTGAAGAGGTGTTGGAGTTGGTAAATGCGCAGAGCCCTAAGGAGAATCGCCTTTCGCTGGACTTGCTGCGTGAGGCGGGGCGCTGGCATGTGGATGTGTATTAGGGAGTAGGGAGCATCCAAAGAATGACAATTTTTCAAAGGCACAGGATCAGGCTAAGGAAGTCCCATGCTCTCTGCCAAATGACGAACGGACGAAGGCAAGAAGACACGAACGCACGAAAAGTTGAGCGTCGCGAGATTCGAGTCTCTCCGGAATGACTAGCATTGACTATTGAATGACTACCAATGACAAGCATTAAGCGCCAGGCAAAGGTGCAGATTACCCCCATGCTCTTTGCCCTCAGCTCTCTGCCAATAACGAACAGACGAACGCAAGAAGGCACGAACGCACGAAGTCAGAAAGAAGTTGAGAGTCATGAGTAGCGAGAATCCAAAGAATGACTATAATTGACAACCAATGACAAGTCAGTTTAACCACAGAGTAACGCGGAGCGAAAAACGAACTCATGAACCAATGAACTCATGCACATTCTTTAACCGCAAAGACGCAGAAAATCCGCAAAGCAATCAAGGAATGACCGTCAATTGACTACTAATGACTATCAATGACAAGTACCAGGCCCAATCCTCTTGCGAGTTTAGTTGCTTACTTCAAACTGATGCGTGCCAGACCCCAGATTTTCAATGATTAAGAATTCTCCTGACTTTTGGTGTTTTACTTCTCGGTCGTTATGGCTTACCTGCTGTGCTTTTGACCAAAAGGGCAGGTAAACATCAGCCGTTGTATTGGCTGGAATAATTACTTTAAGCTGGAAACGCTTCTCAGGTTCGTTAAAAAAGGAAACCTGAACATTTCCCCGGATGGTTGGGCATTTGATTTGCGCTTGCTTTAGTGTTCCCGGCTGTGGCTTGATTCGGATTTTGCTGAATCCTGGTTCCAGAGGTTCAATGCCCATCAGTTTTCGTGGTATGATGTTAGCCGGCACAGCGCCCCAGGCGTGATTCCAGTCCTGATTGGGCTTGTATTTGTTGTCCCAGGCTTCCATCGTGATGGTAGATCCGGCCCGAATCATGTTGTACCAGCTTCGCTCGCTGGTTGATGTTAGCAGTTCCAGCCCATAGTCGGCATTATGCCCGTCGTAGACCGCCTCCATTAAAAACTGCGAACCATAAACACTGCAGGCCATCCCGCGGGAGCGAATAAACGCATTGATTGCTTCGGTGTTTTTAGACGGGGCCAGCCCAAAAGCCAAGGGAAACATGTTGGCATGCAGCGAGGCATGGTCAGTTCCGATACCATCGGTGTAGATTTTTCGTTTCGGATCGATTAATTTCTCATTGAAGTGTTTTTGGAGCCGCGCAGCACGCTTGCCGTATGACTCACTTTCGTCAGTATGTCCCAGTTGGTTTGCAATGGTGCTCATCACTTTTAAGGCGAAGTAGTGGTAAGCATTGACGACGGTGTTGATATCCTGAAATACAAAGCCATCGGTTTCGCCGGCTTCATTTTTCCCCAGTCCCAAAATGCCGGTGTGTGGCCAATCAACTATGTCGCGAAGCTGATCATTTAAATGAATGGATTCGAGTACACTTGGCGTAACTTTACCGGTGCGGGTGCTGATGAAGCCCAATTCATCGGCAAGAGGTAACAGTGTTTTGGCTTTTAAGTCGGAGTAGTGCTGTTCCAGCGACTCGTTGTTACCTGTATAGAGGTAATCATTCCAGGCCATCAGGACCGATTGAAGAATCCATTCGGTAGGCCAGGTGGCATGATGAATCAGGTATTCATGCGAGTGGCGGGCCATGCTGTACTCGCGGGCAACACCATAGTGGCAGAGTTGATTGATCAGGGCATCGGCTTCGTAGGGGATACGTTCGCGGTCGCCATCAACATAAATTCCGGCAAAAGAGGTTGCCTTTATGGAGTATTTACACAAGTCCCAAACCTGATTAAGCACCGTGTCGGAACTGGTAAAGAACGATTCTGTTTCATCAAAGGGATAAAAGACCGTTTCGCGTGTGACCTGATGTTTCTCAATCGGGTGTTTATAGCCCTCGATTTCAACATAGCGAAAAGGAAAAACATCGCCAATGTATTGGGGAATTGGAATGGCGCGGGGGCCTGTGTTGCGTTGATCCGGCTTGATGGCGATGAGGTAGGTGTTTCGTCCGTTGTTAAGCTTGAGCTGGTATTCAGCGTAGCGTCTGCTTCCTCCGGGATTTGGATCAATCTGCTGATTGCTCAGGACTTCTCCCAAGCGCAGGGTGATGGTATCGCCTTCGGTTCCATCCAGGCTTAGCCGAATGCGTCCAAAGGCCGCTTTCCCAAAATCAATAAATGTTGTTTTCGGGGTTCGGGCTTCAATTGTTTGAGGGTGGTCATCCTGCTTTTGAAGGGGATAGCGAGCGGTTGCGTAGTTTTGAAGCAGTGAAGCCATTTTGAACTGAGAGACAGCAGACCAGGAGGATTCAACGCCATGGTTATCCCAGGTTTTTACTTTCCAGAAGTAAACGGAGTCGGGCAGAAGGGCTTTTCCTTGGTAGCTCAGGTTGATGGACTGGCTGCTTGCTACTTTCCCCGAATTCCAATAATCCCCTTCATTGTTTTGAATATGATGCCGGGATGAAGCAACCAGAACTTGCCAGGCCACTTGCATGGTGTTGTTTTGATTGGAATTAACCACCCAGCCAAAGAACGGTTTTCGTTGTGCAATTTCAGTAAACTGGAAGTTCTCCCGACGGAAAATGGCCTGGTCAAGCGATGTGTTGACCGGATAACCATTCAGGAAGACCTGATCGGCATCGGTGAGTAGATTGATCGAAAGCTGCGTGGGGCAATTCCTTGTTGTTGCGCTGGAAGGCTGGGAGCTTGCGAGCATTAATAGCAGGAAAAAAGGCATGAGCAGAAGTTTTTCTGCACTTTGGTGGGGATGAGTCATGGGACATTTGATTTTATAGGTTGGTCTGTTGGTTTTGGATTGATCAGTAGCCTGCAGCTTGTCCGTCTTTTCGGGATTCGGAAGCACCCAGGAAAACCTTGTTCTTCGGATCCCAGCGGATGGCTTGATAGCCACCGTATCCTCCGCGGGAGTAGTTGATTTGATGTCCTTTGCTTATTAGTTCCCGGATGGTGGGGTAGTCAAAGCCACTTTCCAGGAAAACAGTTCCGCCATCGGTCATCTTTTCGCCCGTAGGCTGGCTCGATCCCTCATGGCGTATTCGTGGGGCATCGCCGGCTTCCTGCAGGTTCATGCCAAAATCAATCAGGTTGCAAATGACCTGAACATGGCCCTGAGGCTGCATGGCACCACCCATCAGCCCAAAACTCATGAATGGCTGGCCGTCTTTGGTGATGAAGGCCGGGATGATGGTGTGAAACGGACGTTTGTGTGGCGCATAAACATTATGGTGCCCTTCTTCGAGGGCAAACAGTTCACCGCGGTTTTGCAGAACAAATCCCAGTTTTCCGGGTGTCATGCCAGAACCCATGCCGCGGTAGTTGCTCTGAATTAATGAAACCATATTGCCTTCGTCATCGGCTGTTGTCAGGTAAATGGTGTTTCCCTGCTCGAGCTCTCCGGCCGGAAAGCTTCGGCTGGCTTTGTGCAGGTCAATGAGTTTAGCGCGTTCCGTGGCGTACTCTTTCGAAATCAGTTCGTCCGTCGGAAGCGTATTGAAGTCGGGATCAGAATAGTATTTGGCGCGATCTTCGAAGGCCAGTTTCTTGGCTTCTATAAAGAGATGCATGTATTCCGGCGAGCCAAAACCCATCTCCGAAATGTCGTATTGCTCCAGTATGTTGAGGATCTGCAAAACAGCTGTTCCTTGTCCATTGGGAGGTAGTTCCCATATGTCGTAGCCGCGGTAGCTGGTTGAAACAGGCTCTACCCATTCCGAAGAATGATCCGCCAAGTCTTGAAGGCTCAGAAACCCTCTCTGAGCTTGCAGGTAGTCAACCATTTTATGGGCTATTTCTCCTTTGTAAAAGGCATCGCGTCCTTCGGTGGCAATTTGTTCAAGGGTGTTGGCTAAGAGCGGATTTTTAAAGATTTCGCCTTTGCCAGGTGCTTGTCCATTTGGTAGGAAGACTTCTGCAAATCCCGGATAGTCTTTTAGAATTTCGGCATTCCGTTTCCAATAGTAGGCAATTAGCTCTGATACAGGAAATCCTTGTCGCGCGTATCGAATGGCAGGCAGCAGGATCTGTCTCATCGTGAGGCTTCCAAACCGTTGGTGAAGCTCGGACCACCCGTCAACACACCCGGGGACTGAAACGGAAAGCGGACCATAAGCAGGTACTTTAGCGTAGTTGTGTGCTTTAAAATAGTCGAGGGTCAGTTGGTAGGGAGAACGGCCGCTGGCATTCAGCCCGTAAAGTTTCTGAGTTTTGGCATCCCAAACGATGGCAAAAAGATCGCCTCCAATTCCACAGCCAACGGGTTCTACGAGTCCTAAAACAGCATTGGCAGCAATGGCTGCGTCAATGGCATTACCGCCTGACTTTAGAATGTCGAGGGCTACTTGGGTGGCGAGTGGTTGACTGGTGCAAGCCATGCCATGCTGAGCTATTACTTCGCTGCGTGTGGCAAATTGATGACCTGTGATTCGGTCCTGGGCAAGCATGAAGAAATTCAGGCATAGAGCCAACAAGAGTAAGACAGATTTTTTCATCGGTTGGTTTGTTTAGAGTTTCTGAAAATACAGAATTCTGTTGGGTTTTCAAACCGAGAAAATTGAGAGCTTGGATGATTTTGAGTGACTTACTCGTTGTGGTGTGATAAACTCGTTTCACCAGCGGAATAGCAGATGCAACGGGGCAAATCAAATACAGTCCGGGCTGTGCCGGTCAATTGTTTGTGTCCTGTGAGTAAAAAAGCTGAAAATAGGCTTCGTAAAAAACGCCAGTTATTACTGATTCGGATGCAGCACCGTGTGTCAATCAGCTGTTTTTCCGAAACTCGTTCCTTACTGAGCTTGCCAGCTCGTAGCTGGGCTTGTATACATCCCAACGAAAAAATCCGGTTGTCATCCGGTGCAGTTCGCCGTGGATTTGTTCCAATGAATCCGAGATTCGCGAGCGGAATAGCTGAGCGCAAAGGGCGCATGGTGTTCCGGTGATCTCTTCGGTCTCATTGTAAGCATCCTTTAGGGATTCAATTGATTCATCGTATTCTTTATTGATCAAAGAATCGTAAGAGTTGAATAAGCATTGGTTGATTGTTTCGCGTTGTTTCACGCATCGGCTACCATTGAACTGGCAACTTACAAATTGAATAGGTTCATACTGACCTTGCTGGTCACGGTTTGCGTTTAACCGTGAAAAAATCCATCCCTTCATGTCCTTCATTTTTTCTATATTATAAATTACTCAATTATCTGCCTTCTTCACCAATCAAAAAAATATAGAAATCGAATGCCTTTAAATTGGATTCGAAGGTTAAAAGTAATAGAAATAATTAAATAATAGCCAGTTGCTTCATTTTTTTTAACAGACATCCTTTTTTACCCGGCATGCTGTGTGGTGCGAGCTTAACTGTTTGGGAGCTGCTTGCAAGCACTGTGCTATTTTTTAATTTGCTGAAGAGCCATCGTGTCGTTGTTTGCTTCAGGAATTGCCAATTGAACTCCTGAATCTATTTTAATAACGAACAAGTTATTGGTCGTGTTGTGTTACTTGTTGGTCTGCATTGAGCCTTTTCATCGGAATTTAGAAGTTCGATGAAAAGGAATTGGTGTCAGTCCGAATGTTTATATATTTTCTTTGAACTCCTGAATGATGACTGTGGCATATTCAAAGCTGGGTTTGTAGCGTTTGGATTTGAAAAGGCCTGTTGTCATTTTATGTAATTCATCGTGGATTTGTTCCATGGAAGCAGTAATTCGTGTGCGAAAGAGTTTGGCACAACTGGTGCAGGTTGACTTTTCCAGTTCTTTGGTTTTATCAAAAGCAATTTTCAACTCATTGATAGAAAAGTCGTATTCGCGATGAGAAAAGTGATGAAATGAATTGACCAGGCATTCATTGATTTTTGCCCGGTGGGTAGCGCAGTTCTTCCCGTTTTGAGGACAGCTATCCAGCTGAATTGGCTGATTTTTCGGTTCCGACAGCGTTTTGTCGGGGCCCGATTTTGAGTAAGTCCATTGCTCGTTTTCTTTCATTTATTTGTTGTTTTGGTTTATGTACTTCATATAATTTCCTTTAAAGATAAAAATATCTTTAAATATTGATGCATTAACCGTATTAAAATTAGAACGATGAAAGCAATTCCTGATTCTGTCTTTTAAATATCGCAAAATAATTGTTTCTTCAGGCAAAAAAAATGGACGGAAGAAAACGAGTTAATATTCAGATAGAGAGTCATGTGGAGATTGTGCAGAAGCATCATCAACGAACGGGTGAGTTGACAGAAGGTTATGTTGCCCGTATTTTGACCAAGTCGCCCACGCATCCGCATGGCATAAAAGTGCAATTGGAAACGGGTGAAGTGGGACGGGTGAAAACGATTCTGGAAGATGATTAACTGTTGATTTCTCGGGAAAGTTATTCTTTTTGATCAATGATCCGGTAGTCAGTAGAGAGTAAAAAAAAGAGTTGCCGAACTTGTCGTTGGTCAAATTGCAAAAAAAAAGGAGTTGGATTGCAGCTTTGTTCGTTGAAAGAAAGCTGCAATCCAAATTCCAATAATTCTTCTTAGCGAAGTTTAGCCCCCAGTTCTTTGTCAAACTGGAAAATTAACTTCTGCATGATTTTATCAATTTGTTTGTCTTTAAGCGTCTTTTCATCATCGCGCAAAGTGAAGCTGACGGCGTAAGATTTCTTACCTTCCGGCACACCCTGGCCTTCATAAACATCAAACAAATCGACTGCGCGCAGGAGTTTGCGTTCAACCTTAAAGGCCAGTTCGCGAATTTGTCCAAACTGCACTTCTTTGTTCAGCAACAAGGCTAAGTCCCGACGAACTTCGGGGTATTTAGGCAGTTCTGAATAAAGCGTCTGGTTGTTTTTCTGATCCTGTATAATGGTTCCCATCACCAGGTCAGCTGCATAAACCGGATTGTCAATCTCAAATTGTTTTCTCAGTTTGGGGTGAACAATTCCAATTTCCACAACCTTTTTGTTGCCATTGCGGGTTGAGTAAGTTAAGCCTTCGCTGAAAAGTTCGTTGCTGAAGCTTTCAAGGTTTAACTTATCGTTTTTCAGTCCCATTTTCGCCAGCAGGTTCTCGGCATAGGTTTTCAGCTGATAGAAGCTGCTTTCCGTTTGTGGAGCTGTCCAGTTTTCCTTTTCCTTTGCTCCGGTGATAAACAAGGCCAGGTGTTCTTCCTCGCGATAGTTTTTCAGGCGGTCCGTTGTTTGGTTTTCATTGTTGTAGAAGTAGCAGTTGCCAAATTCGTACAACCGAAGATCTGCATTTTGGCGGTTCGCGTTGCGGGCAATGGCTTCCAAACCACCGAAAAGCAGGGTTTGGCGCATAACTCCCAAGTCATTGCTTAACGGATTGAACAGCTTGACGGTATGTTCGTCTTTGTAGGTTTCTCCGTTTTCGTAATAGGATGCCTTGGTGAGCGAGTTCGACCAAATTTCATTAAAACCCTGGGCGGTTAGCATATCGGCCAGCAACATGCGAATTTTCTCCGGGTTGTGTGCGTCAGAATATTGTAATGATGCATTTACCTTGGCGGGGATTTCAATGTTGTTGTACCCGTAAATACGCAGGATTTCTTCCACCACATCGGCTTCTCGTTTAACATCCACCCGGTAAGGAGGTACAGAAAGCGACAAGCCTGTTTCTGTTTCGTTGTCGATTTTTATCTCCAGTCCTTCAAGAATCAGCTTGATTCGCTCAGCTCCCAGGTCTTTTCCAATTAACCGTTGGATGTTGGCATAGCTCACTTCAACTTTGAAGTCTTCGATAGGAGTGGGGTAAATATCTACGATTTCGGAGGATATTTTTCCGCCGGCAATTTCCTTAATAAGTAAGGCCGCACGTTTTAGGGCATAAATTACCCCATTGGGATCCGTGCCGCGCTCGAAGCGAAATGAAGCGTCTGTATTTAAGCCATGGCGGCGTGCAGTTTTCCGGATGTAAACCGGATCAAAACAAGCCGACTCAAGGAAAATAGTTGTTGTAGAATCTTTTACGCCTGACTGAATACCGCCGAAAACACCACCAATGCACATGCCTTCCTGAGCGTTGCAAATCATAAGGTCGTCCTCGTGGAGTTCGCGTTCCACTTCGTCCAGAGTCATAAATTTGGTGCCGGCAGGAAGTGTTTGAACCACCACCTTGTTTCCGGTTATTTGGCTGGCATCGAAAGCGTGCAGCGGTTGTCCGGTTTCAAACAGCACGTAGTTGGTAATATCCACCACATTGTTGATCGGACTCAAACCAATGGTTTTTAACCGGTTTTTCAACCAGTCTGGTGATTCCGCCACCTTCACACCGCTAATGGTTACACCGGCATAGCGTGGGCATGCTTCGGGTGTTGCTACTTCAACGGGAATTTCCAGCGAGTGGTCATCCACTTTGAAGGCTTCCTCGGAGGGCTTGGTGTAGACGATGGCTTGTTCCTGTTTCAGGTAGGCAGCCAGGTCGCGGGCCACACCAATGTGTGAGGCTCCGTCAATGCGGTTGGGCGTTAAGTCCACTTCAATGGAATAATCAGATTCAACATTGAAATAAGTGTTGGCAGGGGTTCCTACCACCGCATCGGCCGGTAAAACCATAATGCCATCGTGACTTTTGCCAAGGCCAATTTCGTCTTCGGCGCAAATCATTCCTTGTGACTCTTCGCCACGGATTTTGGACCGTTTGATGACAAACTCTTCTTCTCCGCTATAAAGCGTTGTTCCTATGGTAGCCACGACCACTTTTTGCCCGGCGGCTACATTGGGTGCTCCGCAAACGATTGGGAGCGGGCTGTCGGTTCCAACATCAACCGTAGTTTTGCTCAGGTGATCAGAGTTGGGATGTTTCTCGCAGGTGAGCACTTCGCCAATAACTAACCCCCGAAGTCCGCCTTTAATACTTTCCACTTCTTCAATACTGCCAATTTCAAGGCCTGTCTGCGTAAGTACTCCTTCCAATTGTTGCGGAGTAAGATCAGTTGCTATATAGTCTTTTAGCCACTTGTAGGAAATTTTCATAATTGCAATGCTTTATGCTGAATTTGAGAATGTCAGTCTTTTTGAGACCTGCAAAAGTAAGCATTTTTTGGGGTGGGGCAAAGTTGTATAATTATTGTGTTTTTATTTTTTTCAGAATAAAAGCTAAAAGGTCTTGCTTCGTTTTAACCGGGACTAACAAGTGTCATCTTCTGTTGTCAAATATTTTCTTATTTTACGCACCAAATTTTTCAAAAAATAACACAAAGAAGATGAAGAGATTTAATCCTGTTTTAATGCTTATTCTGGTTATTTTTGCTTCTTGTAATTCATCAACAGAAACAAATTCAGCCATGGATAATCCATTTTTGAAAACCTATGAAACCCCTTTTGAGGTTCCTCCTTTCGGTGAAATTAAGATTGAGCATTATTTGCCTGCTGTAGAAGAAGGCATTAAGCAACATCAACAAGAAATAGAAGCGATTACTTCCAATCCGGAAGCTCCGACTTTTGAAAATACAATCCTGGCCATGGATGTGTCGGGTGATTTGCTGGATCGTGTGACAACCGTTTTTTACAACCTGAATTCGGCCAATACCAATCCGGAGATGCAAGCTTTGGCTCGTGAAATTTCGCCCATTACAACCGAGCACGGCGACAACATCATGCTGAATAAAGCACTTTTTGAGCGAGTAAAAGCCGTTTATGAGCAGCGCGAAAGCTTGAATCTGGACCAGGAACAGATGCGGGTGCTGGAAAAATTCTATAAAGATTTTGAGCGCAACGGGGCTAACCTGTCGGATGAAGATCAGGCCAAGCTGCGTGAGCTGAACCAGGAATTGTCGAACCTGCGTTTGCAGTTTGGTGAGAACCTGCTGGCAGAGACCAACAAAAACTTCCAGTTGGTGATTGACAACGAAGCAGACCTGAGTGGCTTGCCGGAAGCGGTGGTTGCAGCTGCTGCCGAGGAAGCTGAAAAAGCCGGCATGACTGGTAAATGGGTTTTTACTTTGCAAAAACCGAGTTTGATTCCATTCCTGCAATATGCTGATAACCGCGACTTGCGGGAGAAAATTTATCGCGGCTATTTCATGCGTGGTAACAATGACAATGAGTTTGACAATAAAAAGATCTTAGGCCAAATGGTTCAGTTGCGTCAGGAAAAAGCCCAGTTGCTGGGATTTGAAAACTACGCTGCTTACATTCTGGATAACAACATGGCTAAGACCTCTGAAAATGTTTACGATTTCTTGCTGAAACTGTGGAAACCAGCCTTGGAAGTTGCCAAAAATGAGCGTGACGAAATGCAGGCGATCATCAACCGTGAAGGGGGTAATTTCCAGTTGGAATCCTGGGATTGGTGGTACTATTCAGAAAAACTGCGCAAGGAAAAATACGATTTGGATGAGTCAGAGCTGCAGCCTTATTTCAGCCTGGACAATGTGCGAGAAGGAATTTTTTACGTATCCAACCAGTTGTATGGAATTCAATTTGAACGTCGGGAAGATATTCCGGTTTATCATCCGGAGGCTGAAGCCTGGGAAGTAAAAGAAGCTGACGGTTCGCATGTGGGTGTGTTGTACATGGATTTTCACCCCAGAGACGGCAAGCGTGTTGGTGCCTGGAACACTGGTTACCGCGATGTGGCTTACGTGGATGGCAAAAAAGTTCAGTACCCAATTACTTCCATTGTTTGTAACTTCACACGTCCATCAGGCGACATGCCTGCTTTGCTGACCTTTGATGAGGTGACTACTTTCTTCCACGAGTTTGGCCATGCTTTACACGGCTTATTTACGGATGGCCCTTACCAGCGGACAGCCGGCCGTGTGCCACGCGACTTCGTTGAGCTGCCTTCTCAAATTATGGAGAACTGGGCCGCTGAACCAGAAGTACTGAAAGTATATGCCAAACATTACGAAACCGGAGAAGTAATTCCGGATGACTTGGTGCAGAAGCTGGTTAACAGTGGCCACTTCAACCAAGGGTTTGCAACCGTTGAATACCTGGCGGCTTCGCTGCTGGATATGGACTGGCATACCAAGGCTTTTGAAGGAGATGTGCTTGATTTTGAACGTTCATCCATGGACGCGGTGGGCTTGATTGATGAGATTATTCCTCGTTACCGGAGTACTTACTTTTCGCATATTTTTGCAGGTGGCTACTCGGCTGGTTACTATGTGTACATTTGGGCCGGCGTGCTGGATACCGATGCTTTTGCTGCTTTCAAAGAGTCAGGCGATCTGTTTAATCCTGAGCTTGCTGCGAAGTTCCGCACTTTGCTTGCCAAATCAGGTTCAGATGAGGGAATGGTTATTTACCGCAATTTCCGAGGACAAGATCCTTCTCCAGAATATTTGTTGCAGAAACGTGGCTTGAAATAACACAGGCCCCAAAAGAAATAGAACTCAAGGAGTCTTGCGATTTTTATTCGCAAGGCTCTTTTTTTGTGGTCGAATACGCTCCAAAGCGCTTGACTAATTTTGTAAATTGCACGCATTAAATTTTAGCTAGATGTTGATCCGAGTGAATGAATTATTGAAGAATCACCTGAAACTTCATTTTGTGGTTTTTATCTATGGGTTTACCGCCATTTTGGGGAAGTTAATTACACTTCCTGCTGCCGAAATGGTTTGGTATCGCATGCTAATTGCTTTTGCTGCACTGGGGATTTACCTGAGCTATAAAAAGCAATCGGTGGTTTATTCCGGGCGAGTTGTTTTGAAAATGGTTGCAGTAGGGCTGGTTGTTGCTCTTCATTGGATCACCTTCTTTCATGCCGTTAAAATTTCGAACGTGTCGGTGACACTCGGGTGTTTGGCTTCAACAACCTTGTTCACCAGTATTCTTGAACCAATCATTGTAAAGCGGCGGGTTAAATGGTTGGAGCTTGTTATTGGCTTGGTGATTATTGGTGGGCTTTATCTTATTTTTCAGTTTGAGTTTCGTTATAAGTTAGGAATCCTTACGGCGCTTACCTCAGCCTTTTTGGCTGGTCTGTTTACGGTTTTGAATAAAACATTTATCACCAAGTATCATCCCGTGGCCATCAGCTTCTATGAAATGGGGAGTGGCTTTGTGGGGATCACGCTTTTTCTTTTGTTAAGCGGGCGCTTTTCTTCGAACTTTGTCGCTCCAGTGCCATTAGACTGGCTATGGCTGGTTGTTTTGGGAATTATATGTACAGCCTATGCTTTTGTGGTTTCCATTGATGTGATGAAAGTGCTGTCGGCTTACTCGGTAGTGCTGACCATTAATATGGAACCGGTTTATGGCATTTTGATGGCCTTCTTTATTTTTAGGGATTCAGAATTCATGTCAGCCGGTTTTTATATCGGAACGCTTGTTATTCTTTCAGCAGTTGTTCTTTATCCCTTTCTTGACAGGAAGTTGAGAAAACGGGCCTTGATAGCTGAAATGAAGGCCTCTTCAAAATCCTAAGGTAAGTAAATAGAAACTCGGATTTTGCTTCTACATTTTTAGGTAATGTTCTGTTACCTTTCAGAGTCTATTTACTACATGCTAGTGCTTAGTTCTCCTTTCCTACCATTGACGGTTTAGCTTAATTCAGAATCATTTATACCCCGGGGCCGATAGCACAGGATAGTGGGTGCATTTAATTTTTATATATTTAATGGCAAAGCTAAAACCTAAACTTGCTATGCGATTAAACCTCTTTCCTTTTGGTGTGAAATCTGCCACATCTCTTATCTTTTTTATTTTTTGGTATTTATTGATTTTTAGTCTCTTATTGGTTGAAGGGCGGAGTTGCTTTGGAGAAAAACGGACAAGTGGTTGGGGAGATTTCGATTGGCAAGAAATCATTTGCAAACCTGATTAGACTTTATAAATTCTAAAATCTCACAATAACTAAACCTAACTTTCTGAAATCATGAACTATAAATCGTTATTCCTTTTGGCTGTTTTATTCTTTTTAAATGGTGGTTTTGGTTCGGCCCAAAACTGGACGGCTCAGCGCATAACAGACGTTGAAAACCAGAATTTAGCCAACACCTGGATTGATTTTGTCAAAGAATTTGAAGTGGAAGAGCTTCCGATTGAGGCGGTGGCATCCATTGCTTGTGATTCTAAGTACTGGATGTGGATTAACGGTAAGTTAGTGGTTTTTGAAGGTCAGTTGAAGCGAGGACCCAACCCAAAGGATACGTACTATGATCAAGTAGAATTGGCTCCTTTTCTGCAAAAAGGCAAAAACAAAATTGCTATTCTGGTATGGTATTTTGGCAAAGAGGGGTTTTCGCATAAAAGTAGCGGGCAGGCCGGCCTGGTTTTCCAGTGCAAGGCCCTTGATATTATTAGTGACCAAAGCTGGAAAAGCCGTCTGGATCGAGGGTTTGAAAACACCGCCGCGCCCCATCCCAATTACCGGTTGCCGGAGTCGAATGTGCGATTCAACGCGCAGCTTGGCAATTTTAACTGGGTAAACCCCAACGAGGAATTGGTAGGATTTAATCCGGCAAAGGTTGTTGGAAGTGCAGAATCAGCTCCCTGGAACCAGTTGGTTAAACGCCCTGTTCCGCAATGGAAGGATTATGGGCTGAAGCGGTATCCTGAAATTTCTTCTTTGCCGTTTGAAAGTAAGGGGGATACGTTGGTGTGTTTGCTACCCTACAATGCACAGGTTACTCCTTATTTTAAGATTTCGGCAGAAGCCGGAAAGCTTATTGACATTCGGACAGATCATTACCGGGGTGGTGGTCCTGAAAATGTAAGAGCCGAATACATTACCACCAACGGTGTTCAGGAATACGAGTCTCTGGGGTGGATGAATGGTCATGAAGTGCGCTATTATTTCCCCGAAGGCATCACGGTACTCGATGTGAAGTTTCGGGAAACAGGATTCCAAAGCGGGTTTACAGGTTCGTTTAGTTGTAGCGATCCGTTTTTCAATCGCTTATGGGAAAAGGCCGTGCGAACTCTTTATGTTACCATGCGCGATACCTATATGGACTGTCCCGATCGGGAACGAGCACAATGGTGGGGAGATGTGGTTAATGAAAGTGGGGAGGCTTTTTATGCACTTTCGCCAGAGGCAGCCTCGCTCACCCGCAAAGGCATGTTGGAATTGGTGTGGTGGCAGAAAGAGAATGGCGTATTGTTTTCACCGGTTCCTGCCGGGAATTGGGATCGCGAGCTTCCGGGACAAATGTTGGCAAGTATTGGCTATTTTGGGTTTTGGAATTACTATCAGAATACCGGAGATCAGGAAACGATTGAACAGGTTTATGACGGTGTTAAGCGGTATCTGGACATTTGGGAAATAGCAGACAAAGGAATTTTAAAGGTTCGTGAAGGAGATTGGTACTGGGGCGATTGGGGGACAAATGTGGATAGACAAACTCTTTTCAATACCTGGTACTATTTGGCCTTAAAAGGATTTCGAAACATGTCTGAGCTACTTGGGAAATTCGAAGAAGTGACCCAAACGGAGCAAAAGATGCAACAATTTAAGACAGCTTTTAATCGGGTGATTTGGAATGGCCAGGAATACCGTTTCCCAGGCTATGAAGAAGAAACTGATGATCGGGCACAGGCTTTGGCTGTGGTGGCAGGTCTGGTTGACCCGGATAAATTCGCTCGGATTTATGAATTGTTGCAAAGCCAAAAATATGCCAGTCCATATATGGAAAAATATGTCATTGAAGCCTTGTTTCAGATGGGCTATGCTGAATACGGGCTGGAGCGATTGAAAGAGCGGTTCTCTTTGATGGTGAATGATCCGAAGAGTTCGACCCTGTATGAGGGCTGGGGAACCGGAGTTGACGGTTTTGGTGGTGGTTCGGCTAATCATGCCTGGAGTGGTGGCGGCCTGACTATTATGGCGCAATATGTGTGTGGCGTTTTTCCGGTGGAGCCTGCCTGGAAAACAATTCAAATCAAGCCTCAGCTAGGCAATTTGCAATTTGCCCAAACAGCGAATGAAACAATTGCCGGAGAAGTAAAAGTTCGTGTTGCACAGATTAGTGGCGAATTCCGGCTTGAAGCTGGTATTCCGGGTGGCTCAAAAGGTATAATCTGTATTCCGGATTCGTGCCAGTCGGTTGCTTTGAATAACAAAACCATTTGGAAAAGGAAGCCGAGGGCGAATTCCTATGCACATTTCGTGAAACGGGAAAATGGCTACCTGTATTTTGAAGTTCAAAATGGCGCTTGGCACTTTGTCGGCAAATAAGCCCTGGCTATGGCTGGCATGAGCCGATTTACACTTGATTAGATAACCTCAATAGAACGACCATGAATAAACCAAACTTTTCTTGCTGTACCCTGAAGTGGATCCTTTATCCCCTGATACTTTCAGTTTTGTTTTTAACAGGCTGTTCTTCAGACGAAGTTCAACTTACAGATCTTCGCTGTGAATACCTGAAGAATCCTGTAGGCATTGATAAACAACATCCCCGGTTTTCCTGGAAAATTTTATCGGAAGAACGGGGCGTTTATCAGCAGTCCTATTCCATTTTTGTCGATGAGAGCCTGGAGGAACTGGAGCAGGGGAAAGGGAAACAGTGGCAATCGGGTCAGGTTGAATCGGGACAAACCGTGAATGTAGCCTACCAGGGAGCACCTTTGAAAAGCAATCAGACTTACTATTGGCGGGTGCGTGTACAGACCAAGCAGGGAAAGACGTGCTGGAGTGAGCCGGCAACATTTCATACCGGGCTATTGGACGCAGAAGACTGGCAGGCGCAATGGATCACAACCCGGGAGGATATCGCAGACGCAAGTCCGATTTTCAGGAAAGAATTTCACATCGAAAAAAAAGTAAAACAAGCTTATGCCTTTGTTACTGCCTGTGGTTTTTACGAGTTTTTGCTGAATGGGCAAAAAGTGGGCGATCATGTGTTGGACCCGGCAGTTACCGATTACCGGAAAACGATTTTGTATTCCACTTACAATGTGACGGAGTTCTTGCAGGAAGGAACGAATGTTTCGGGTGTGATGCTGGGGAGCGGGGCCTACAACTTAAGGCAAACCGAAGGCCGGTACAGCTGGGGAAACGGCGGTTCCCGACTGGGGAATCCTTGTTTTATTGTTCAGCTAAATCTTACTTTTGAAGATGGGAGCCAACAGGTGCTCGTAAGCGATGATTCGTGGAAGTATGCCCCGGGGCCAATCACTTTCAACAATATTTATGGGGGTGAAGATTATAATGCCTTGCTGGAAGTTGACGGTTGGGCAACTGATGAAATCAATGCTGAGAACTGGTCATTGGCCCGGATTGCTGAAGCTCCGGGAGGAAAACTGGTGGCGCAATCACTTCCTCCAATCCAAGTTACTCAGACCATTCTACCCATTACTGCCACTCAAGTTGCTGATGGTGTGTATCTGTTTGATTTGGGACAGAATATCGCTGGCTGGTGGCGCCTGGAAGTTCGCGGAAAGAAAGGGCAAACCATCCGGGTAAGAGGCTCGGAAACCTTAAACGATGAGCTGTTCCCCAAGCCGCTGGAAGCCGGAGACCGTTTGAGTGAAAAATTTCGTTATCACGCCCAAAACTGGACCGACTATACCTTGAAAGGTGGGGAAGATGAAACCTACGAACCGCGTTTTTTCTATACCGGTTTTCGCTACATCGAAGTGGCTACAAACGACGGAAGCACGCTGGACAAGCTGAAGGTAGAGGGGCGGGTGGTCCGGTCGGCACTGGAGCGTAACGGAAGCTTTACATCGTCCGATTCTTTGCTCAATCAAATTCATGAAGCTGGCCTTTGGTCTCAAATGGGAAACACCGTTGGTTATCCAACCGACTGCCCGCATCGCGAAAAAGGGGCTTATAACGGAGACGGACAGGTGATTGCTGAAACCTCGATTCATGATTTTCAGATGGCCCCGTTTTTTAACAAATGGCTGAACGACATGCGTGATGCGCAGGAGGAGAATGGGCGTATTCCGAATACTTCTCCCACCTTGATCGGAGGCATGGGTGGTGGTGTAGCCTGGGGAAGTGCTTACATCCTGATTCCCTATTGGATGAATCGCTATTACAACGATGTTCAGATTCTGGAAGAACATTATCCAACCATGAAAAAATACCTGGAATACCTTATTGAACTGGCTCAAACAGACAGCAATCCGGAGGAGCCCTATATTATTAATGACTTCTTAGGCTACTGGTATTCTTTAGGTGAATGGTGTGCGCCGGGGCAGCGCGATGGCCCCAATCACCCGGTGGTGAATACGTTCTATTTTTATTACAATGCAAAGTTGTTTTCAGAAATTGGCCAATTGCTTGGAAATACAGATGATGCCCAGCGTTTTGCTGGATTGAGTGACACCATTAAGCAGGCATTTAACCAGAAGTTCTTCAATCCGGAAACTGCACTTTACGGAACAGACTCAACTTATCAGACTTATCAATTGCTGGCTTTGCATGGCAATTTGGTTTCAGAACAATACAAGGAGGATGTTTTCAGAACCATCGTGGATGATTTGCATGCCCGAAACAAGCACCTGAATACCGGAATCATTGGAACAAAATACCTGTGGCCCATTCTGGAGCAGGGCAACCAGACTGATCTGGCCTATGAAGTGGCAATTCAAAAAACATATCCAAGTTTTGGCTATTGGCTGGAAAATCATTCAACCACTTTGTTGGAGGACTTTGAGGGAGAGAACTCGCATAATCATCAAATGTTTGGGTCGGTGGTTGAATATTTTTACAAGTATTTAGCCGGCATTCAATCGCCTCTGGAAGGTAACACCTCCAAAGGGTATCGGCATGTTTACCTGTCACCTTCTGTACCGGAAGGATTGACTCATGTAAGTGCTTCGCAGGAAACGGTTGCCGGAACGATTGTTTCTTCGTGGGAAAAATCATCCAATCAGTTTCGCTATCAAGTTACCATTCCTGCCAACTCAACCGGAACGGTGGCTTTGCCAATTAGGGGCTCTGAAGAAATCAGGGTGACAGAGAGTCAGTCGTTGATTTGGGAAAACGGCAACTACCAGCCGGGAGTGGAAGGCATACGCAAGGTCACAAAAACAGGGAATAAATTTGTTGTCGAGCTTGAATCGGGAAGCTATCATTTTGAATTATCCGGTCAGTAATAGAAATCTTAAGTGTTTAAATCAGTAGCTTATAGTCGTATGAAAAATATTCGTTTTACCATATTATCCGTGTTTTTGTTGTTGGTTGGAGCTTCTTGTTTTGCTCAATTTGAAGTGGTGAAGCTAAGGTGTGAGCATCTCGAAAATCCTTTGGGGATTGACGGTGAACAACCTCGTTTTTCCTGGCAGCTGCAAGCTGAAAAGGATGGTATTTTACAAGCCAAATACCAACTTTGGGTGGGAACAGATTTGCAGGAAGTGAAGGCTGGAAAGGGAAACATCTGGAATTCGGGAGAAGTTGTTTCGGCAAGGGTACCCGCGATTTATTCCGGTCCCAAACTCAGTCCTTTTACCCGTTACTTTTGGGCAGTAAAAGTTCAGGATGAAGTAGGCAATTGGTCTGACCTGTCAGAAGCAGCACATTTCGAAACCGGCATGATGAATAAGGACAACTGGCAAGGGAGCTGGATTTCGGACACCTATGACTATAACCTAAAATCAGCACCTTATTTCCGGAAGGAATTCAAGGTGAGCAAAAAGGTGAAGGCTGCTCGGGCCTACATTGCTGTTGCCGGCCTGTACGAATTGATGGTGAATGGCGAAAAAGTAGGCAATCATCGGCTGGATCCGATGTATACGCGTTTTGACCGTCGGAATTTGTATGTTACTTATGATTTAACCAACTCCTTAAACGAGGGCAACAATGCCATTGGCGTCTTGCTTGGAAATGGCTGGTACAATCACCAGTCAACAGCCGTTTGGTATTTTGATAAAGCTCCCTGGCGTGCCCGTCCAAAGTTTTGCATGGATGTTCGGATTGTATATGAAGATGGTTCAGAAGAAACAGTTCGAACCAGGTCGGATTGGAAAACAACTGCGAGTCCGGTTATTTTTAACAGCATTTATACTGCCGAGCATTATGATGCCCGCCTTGAACTTCCGGGGTGGAACAAGCCCGGTTTTGATGATTCGAAGTGGGGGAGTGTCCTGTTAACAGGAGCTCCGTCTGAAAACACTGTGGCACAAACGATGGTGCCTGTTCGTCATGTTGAAGAGCTTCCGGTGCAAAACATGAAGAAACTTGATGAAAACACCTACCTGTTTGACTTTGGGCGCAACATTTCGGGTGTCACTCAAATGACGGCACAAGGCCCGGAAGGAACAACCATCCGGTTGAAGCATGCAGAACGCCTGACGGAAAAGGGCTATGCCGATCTGTCGAATATTGATGTTCATTACCGTCCAACTGACGACACTGATCCTTTTCAGACAGATATCTTCATCCTGAGCGGGAAAAAGAAGGACACCTTTCTTCCACGCTTCAATTACAAGGGTTTTCAATATGTAGAAGTTACTTCCGATCAGCCGCTGGAGCTTAGCCCGGAAAACCTGACAGCCTATTTTATGCATAGCGATGTGCCTCCGGTTGGAACTATTTATTCTTCAAATGAAACGCTGAATAAAACATGGCAGGCCGCCAATAGTTCTTATTTGGCAAACCTGTTTGGTTATCCGACCGATTGTCCGCAGCGCGAAAAGAATGGCTGGACGGGAGATGCTCACATTAATATCGAAACCGGATTGTATAACTATGATGCCATTACGGTGTATGAAAAGTGGATGGCTGATCATCGCGATGAACAACAACCCAATGGGGTTCTTCCGGCCATTATTCCAACCAGCGGATGGGGCTACCAATGGGCCAATGGCCCCGACTGGACGAGCACCATTGCGATCATTCCCTGGAACATTTATTTGTTTTATGGCGATCGCAAAGTTCTGGCCGATTGTTACGACAACATCAAACAGTATGTTGACTACATCGATACGAACTGGCCTTCCGGTATTACCGACTGGGGGCTGGGCGACTGGGTGCCGGTAAAATCAAAAGCACCCAAAGAGTTTACTTCAACAGCCTACTACTATGCGGACGTTGTTATTTTGTCCAAGGCAGCCAAACTTTTAGGGAAAGAGGGCGATTATCAGAAGTACCAGCGCTTGGCCGAAAAGATCAGGCAGGCACTGAATGCAAAGTACCTTGATCGAGAAAAAGGGATTTATGGTAGCGGCTTGCAGACCGAATTGAGTGTGGCACTCTACTGGGGGCTGGTGCCGGAGGAGTTGGTTGCGAAAGTAGCTGTAAACCTGGCTAAACGAGTGGAAGCGGATAATAAGCATTTGGATGTGGGCTTGTTGGGAACGAAAACAATCCTGAATGCTTTGAGCGAGAATGGCTATGCTGACCTGGCCTATGAGCTTGCTACACAAGAGGATTTCCCGTCGTGGGGCTGGTGGATTGTCAATGGTGCCACAACTTTTTATGAAAACTGGCCACTGGATGCCCAAAGTGATATTTCAATGAATCACATCATGTTTGGAGAAGTTAATGCCTGGTATTACAAAGGCTTAGGCGGGATTTTTCCGGATGAACAACAACCAGGATTCAAGAACATTATTCTGAAACCAAATTTTGTAAAGGGGTTAACCTTTTTCAATGCCAGTCATGAAGGGCCTTATGGCGAGATTGTTTCAGCGTGGAAACGGGATGGCCGAAAAATAAGCTATCAGGTTCGTGTGCCTGCTAACAGTACAGCAACACTTTACCTGGAATCGGATAATGTTATGGAGAATGGGAAATCGATTACCCGCAATGAGCTTCTGAAAGTAGTAAAATCGGAAGGCGGAGGGTTGAGGATTTCATTGATGCCCGGAGAATACGATTTTACAATTCGGTAATCAAAATGGGAGGCGAGGTAGTTACATGCTGCTTTTGGGCTTTTGGTCCAACGCCCAGGTTAACCAATATGCTTTGGGCATGAATGTGGTGGGACCAGGATGTTCCAAAATAGAACTTGAGCCTCACTTGGGGGATCTGACTTGGGTGAAAGGTACTTTCCCGACTCCTTACGGTGTGGTTGAGAGTGAGCACCGAAAGCAGGCTGACGGAACAATTGCCACCAGTTTTGAGGCCTACGAGGAAGTCACAGTCATTTTGAAGTAGTTTTTTGAGTCATTCAGAAAGAATTGTCGGTTGGGGAAATAACCTTTCTGATGCTTCATAGCGTCTTTGTGGCGGTTGAAGTAGGAATGAGGAACGGAAGCATTTCTCAGGTACGTAATTTTTTCCGCATAATTCAGATATATCGGATTTCAGCTTGTGGTTAATACCATAAAAAAAGAGAGTCAAAATCGGGTGTGATTTTGACTCTCTTTTCGAGTGAACCTGAAGGGACTCGAACCCCTAACCTCCTGATCCGTAGTCAGGTGCTCTATCCAATTAAGCTACAAGTCCGTTTCAATTGAGGTGCAAATATAGCATATTTTTGGATAAACAATGGACTGAATTAAAAATTTTAAAACCGAAAGTCAGTCCGGTTGGTGTACTCTTTTGAAAATCTATTTGTTCCGTCGAAAAAAAAGATTCGAAATTTATGGGTCAGGAGATGGATTTTAGTGTATCCTAGAGAAACAGGAGCCTGCAAGCATTGGATTAGTCTCTCTCAGCTGCTTAAAATTTGTCTTCTCAACTTGATTTTTCATGCAGTTTCTTGGTTGGAGAATTTCGTATAAAGGCACAAAAAAGGTTGTCAAAAATGAATTGACAACCTTTAAATCTGAGCGGGAGACGAGATTCAAACTCGCGACCCTTAGCTTGGAAGGCTAATGCTCTATCAGCTGAGCTACTCCCGCAA
>NZ_JBNGOT010000022.1:0-49077 GCF_050589705.1 Sunxiuqinia rutila | reverse complement strand
TTACTGCCCGAACAGTCAATTCGGCAGATGGGAATTGAACCCATTGAAGAAAATACGCCTCACGGCGTACTAACGGTCACTTGTATGTGGTCGGGCGGTCCCGATGCAATCGGGAGTGTCAGACTCGCAGGAAAGTGGGCGCAAGGTCTGACTTGTCAGACCGCTGAAACCCCCGCCTGCCATATAAAAATTGTTATAACACGATTTTTAATTAGATTTTAAGAGTTCATATTCAATATCTCCAATCTGATATTCTGACTTCGTTTTGTCCTTTGCTACGTTTTTTAAAACTAACGTATCCCCCTTTAAAGACCATTGATATTTAAGTGATGGTTCTTGTTTGTTATTTTTATCATCTATCGTTAAAATATTCTCTTTAAATATCCCCACTTTTAACCAAATATTTAACTCTTTACCTTCCCATTCCTTAATTCCTTTGATTGCATTTCTTTTGATATCTACCATATCAGATGTCGCTGTCTGATTCCTGATGATATTATAGTTTCCAGTTATGATATTTCTTATAAACAAATTGTTATTGCGCAAAGGGAAACCATTTGGTTGAACCAGGTCAAGTGCATCTTTTAATTGTTTATAAGCATAATTTCCTGAGTCGTCAGAAAGAATCATTTGAGTTTTACTAGAGTCAAATTTAATTTTAAATTGCTGACAATTAACACTATGATCATCTGTTAACTCATATGGGATTTTTTGTTTTTTTAAAAATCCAGCGGTTGTTATTTGATTTTCATTCGGTTCAAATTCAATAATAAGTCTTTCTGTAATGTCTTTGTCCAATTCGTTTATTCTCTGGGGCGATAGATCAGCATCAGCATAAGCGGTAAGAACCCATGGGAGATTAATTTCTGTACTTGACAGGATTGCGGTGTTTCCAACACTTTCATAATTGTATTTTGTCTTATTTTGAAAACCAGCAAAAATGATTGACAGCGAAATGAACAGAGTCATTAAAATAGTTGTTTTCATTTGATTAATTTTAAGTTGTTCTAATTTCCGAACTAATATTTACTTGTCTGTAAGTTTTCAATCTTGCCCAATGATCATGCCAACCCTCTTATTTAAATTGTGTTATAACGGCCTGCCGCATGAAGCGTATGGAGATCTAACCATACTAACTCCCCAAATTGAGCAGAGCCAAAGCGTTGGTTTTAGTTTTAAGTTTTCATTTTTAAAGTCAAATCAGCGATTTGGCGTTGTGCGCCGAAGTCACAAACTTTGCAAATCGAGCTGACCTCCATATGCTTTATTGCGGTTTGTTAGCCTTTGTGATTTTTTACCACCATTTGCCTTTCTCCAAGTTATCAATCACGATTTGTTTAATAACAGAATCAAATTCTACTGAATCTACTTTTTGAATAATTTCTTTTAATGGAATCAGGTCATGAATTGGACTTTGAAGTTCATAATTGATATAACCAGTGTCAAGGTTGTTAATGTTGTCTTTATATGCTTTTAAAAATAAGTCAGGCCTTTTTTCAAGAACAACGAATAACATTTCATTACTAAATTCTCCAAATTCTACGTTATTACTACAACATCTGTCAATAGTTGCTAATAAAGATGCAATTAATGGTTCTGTTAGGTTGTCCCTGTTTTCTGAAATCGATAAAACTATTCCAAGGTCACATTTAGTCGAATCGCAAGGAGTTTCTTTAATTATTGTTTCTGATTCCTTATTCTTTTCAATTGATGCAGTCTTGCTTGGATTATCATTTGTTTGCTCAACTGATTCAGAACCAATATTATTGTCATTGTTGTCCGAGTTTCGTTTTGGCAAGCAACCAACCAGAAAAATAATGGCTAAAATGTAAATTAACTTATTCATATGTGTGGTTCGTTTTTTTCATAAAGGCTAACACTTGTATACCCACAGTCTTGTGGATATATTCGCTTTAGCTGGATGTGTTTTTACTGGTGAAAACGCTGATTGTGTGCAGTGGGTGTCCGTTGGTTAGTACTGTCATTGGTTTTTTCCTTTTTCGATTTCGCCGATTAAGTTATAAAAATTTACAAAATGTATGTACGAATAAGCATCTTTTTATTTTCGTCCTAAATGACTGATAATCTTTATCGAGCATTTTCTATTTAACACCTCAGGGGGGTACTTCCGAAGTACCCCTCCCCACCTCAAACATGACTCGAGTTACCTCTGAGGTGACTGCAGTCGGTTCTGACCTGACTCGACTTAGCTTCGAGGTGACTGCAGTCGGTTCCGACCTGACTCGACTTACCTTTAAGGTGACTGCAGTCGGGTTCGAACGGACTCGAGTCATCAAAAAGGTGAGTGCAGTCGGTAAAAAGGTCGGCGAAGTCAGTGCTGAGCAAACTCGAGTCGGCAAAAACAGAACTCGGGTTGGTTCCGGACAAACTGCAGTCGGCTTGCACCAAACTGCAGTTGGAGATCAACTACAAGCTTCCAACTGGGCCCATGTTCCTTCCGAAAAAAAAGACAGGAACTCGGTACTGCTCCTGCCTTTGTCACACATCAATCTAAATCTCCCGATTTTAGTCAATCAATCGGTTTTCCGGTTTCCATTGCTGGCAAACCGTTTCCTCAAATCTTCATAAATGGCTTTTGAGCCGGGAATACTAAGTTTGGCCGCCTGTTTCACCGAGTTGTAATAAGTAAGTGCTGCGGTGTAACTTTCCGATCCGGCTTGCGTGGTGGTATCATCCAGGTTCAACACCAACTGCTGCACCGGGCGCAAAACAGCCATGAGTTTCTCCCAGCTATCCATGTCGTTTTTAAAACCATCCACATCCATAAAAGGAGGTGCAAACTGGGGATCGCTGTTGGAATAATCCAGGCATTTCTCAACAAACGGAGCGGTGCCATCGCTCATTTTGGGTAGCGACTGCCGCTCTTCGGCATTTAAGGCAATCAGGTAAGGTTTCAGTAAAGCAACGGCTTCGTTAATGTGGTTTGCCGCTTCTTCGGCTACGGTCTCGGGCAACTGGTAATTAATCTTATTTTCCATTTGCTTAGGTATTAAAAGTTTAGTGACTAAAAGTTAAATGTTCTTTTTCATCTCTCCTAAGAATTTACCATAAATTTCATGAACTGACCATTTTAGCCCAAAAATGAGCCCTCCCGACTCATGAACGAACATTTTCACCCAACAACCAACAGCAAAAAACACTGGTTTTCAGTGTCATTTTTACTGAATCATCCATCAAAAACAGCAAATTAGTTATGAGACTTGAGTGAGAAGAATGCACGAGGGCATGAAGACACGAAGGCACGAAACTGTCAACATCCAACTTCTCCATTTCGCCGAGAGAACAAGATTTCACACCTTACGCTAGTGGTTGGATTTCCTTCTCTTCTCGAAGGGAAGGTGTCCCGGGAACCGGGACGGATGGGTTAAGAAAAAGTGAGCAGATGAGCCAGGCAGCAGGGAGAAGGGAGAGGGCAAGAACACACGAAGTCACGAACGTACGAAGTCACGAAGGCCGAAGCCAACAAAATCTAACTCCCCAACTTCACCGCCAGGTGAAAAGGACGGCCTACGAGGGTTTTAAACCAGAAAACAAGGAAAGGAATCGGCACGGGACTAGCGTTTAATCAAAACCGACAACTTCTGATTAGTAACAGATCCTGAAACAAGTTCAGGAAGACGCTCAAAGCGGATAACCGAAGGCACGAGGATACGAACGCACGAACTCAGGAACGAAAAATCACTTCCTTTTGCGTTGGGCGAAAGTTTATTGTCCGGCTCAGGCCCATTTCCCCGCCTGACAAGGAGGGGTGTCCACGACTTGTCGGGGACGGGGTGGTCAAAACCAGCACAAAGACGATAAACTTGAAAATTCTGAATTAATAACAAAACCACCTCGTCACCGGTAAACCGGTGCCACTCCTCCTTGCCGAAAAGGAGGAGAAAAGAGCGCATCGGCAAACGGTAGCCCACAACCTGGCAGCGTCCGAAGGTCCTGGCAGCGTTTAATTTGAACCCGACAACTTCTGACCAGTAACAGATCCTGAAACAAGTTCAGGAAGACGCTCAATCCGACGAACTTATGAACACACGAAGTCATGAACGTACGAAGGCATGAACTGCTTGTCAACTGAAAACCGATAACTGACAACCGACACCGCTCAACTATCATCCGGCACCACTCAAAGCTCGCCCGTTTTCCCCTTCGCACTGTCCCTTCTTTTTGCTATCTTTGCGCCTCAAATCGAATGAGGTAGACGTTTTATGCCCCGGCAAACAGCGTCAACTCACCGATAAACAACAGTGACGGGTCTTCGACCTAAAAATGCTTTTAATCTTTTCAACACGATGGAATACAAATTCTGGGACATTGAGCCAAAATGGCAAGCCTACTGGGAGGAAAACAAAACCTTCAAAACCGAAAATGATTTTTCGAAGCCAAAATATTACATTCTCGACATGTTTCCTTACCCCTCAGGATCAGGACTTCATGTAGGGCATCCGGAAGGATACACAGCCACCGACATCCTCAGCCGCTACAAACGGATGAAGGGATTCAATGTGCTCCACCCCATGGGATGGGATGCCTTTGGACTGCCCGCCGAACAGTATGCCATTCAGACCGGCACACACCCGGCCATTACAACCAATAAAAACTGCGACAACTTCCGTCGGCAAATTAAAACCCTGGGCTTAAGCTACGACTGGGACCGGGAAATTAACACCACCGACCCGAAGTATTTCAAATGGACGCAGTGGATTTTTACCAAGCTGTACAGCACCTGGTTTGATCAGGAGCAAGGCAAAGGCCGTCCGATCAGCGAGCTTCCCATTCCTGAAGAAGTGAAAGCCGAAGGCGATGCTGCCGTCAAAGAATACATCAGCAAAAAACGCCTGGCGTATTACGACAACGCCCAGGTATGGTGGTGCGAAAACTGTAAAACAGTTTGTGCCAACGAGGAAGTACTGACCGATGGCTCGCATGAGAAATGCGGACACCAGGTGACTCGCAAAAACCTGAAGCAATGGTTGCTCCGTATTCCACACTATGCCCAGCGCCTGCTGGAAGGACTGGACGAGCTGGACTGGCCCGAAGGCGTAAAAGACATGCAGAAAAACTGGATCGGAAAATCGACCGGTGCTGAAGTGGACTTTGCCATTGAAGGGCTGGAAGACAAACTGCGGGTATACACCACCCGCCCCGACACCTTGTTTGGTGCCACCTACATGGTGGTGTCGCCCGAGCACCCAATGCTGGACGCACTGGTGGTAGACGAGAAAAAAGAAGAAGTTCAAAAATATACGCAAGCCGCTTCGCTAAAGTCTGACTTAGACCGTACCGAACTGGCCAAAGAAAAAACCGGAGTGTTTACCGGCCGTTATGCCATCAACCCGGTCAATGGATCAAAAATCCAAATCTGGGTAGCCGACTATGTGTTGATGGGCTACGGAACAGGAGCCATTATGGCTGTTCCGGCACACGACACCCGCGACTTTGAGTTTGCCGAGAAATTCAATATTCCAATCATTTGCATCCTCGATCCGAAAGATGCAGAACCCGAGGTACGCGAGCAAGTTGTGGCCGGCAAAGCCTGCTGGACAGAAGATGGCGCTTACATCAATTCGGCCAGCGAACTGACTGGCATCGACATTAACGGGCTGAACAAGCAAGATGGAATCGCCAAGGTTACGGCCTGGCTGGAAGAAAAAGGAATTGGTGAGGCAACCACCAACTTCAAGCTGCGCGACTGGCTGTTTAGCCGCCAGCGCTATTGGGGTGAACCATTCCCGGTTATTCACTGGGAAGATGGCGAAGTAACCATCGTGGAAGATGACCTGCCGGTAACCTTGCCCGAGATGGAAAAATTTGAACCGGGCGAAGGCGGCGAATCCCCGCTGGGCAATGCCACCGAATGGTTGAACGTGGTGGATGAAAACGGCCGCAAAGGACGTCGCGAGACCAATACCATGCCGCAATGGGCCGGTTCGTGCTGGTACTTCCTGCGCTACATCGACCCCAACAACGATGAGCAGATTTTTGATCCGAAACTGGAAAACTACTGGATGCCGGTTGACTTGTACATTGGTGGTGCCGAGCATGCGGTGCTGCACTTGTTGTACTCCCGTTTCTGGCACAAAGTGTTGTTCGACCTGGGCATTGTATCGACCGATGAACCCTTTAAAAGATTGTATAACCAGGGAATGATCCTGGCTTTTGCCTACGAAACGCAAACCGGAGCCAAAGTCACTTCGGACCTGGTTGAAGAGAAAGACGGCAAATACGTCCACACCCAAACGGGCGAAGAGCTGCGTCAGATTGTGGCCAAAATGTCGAAGTCGTTGAAAAACGTAATCAACCCCGATGATGTGGTGGCTAAATACGGAGCCGACTCCTTACGTTTGTACGAAATGTTTATGGGGCCGCTGGACGACACCAAGCCTTGGGCTGAGAATGGGGTTAAAGGCGTTTTTGGCTTCTTGAGCCGTGCCCACCGTTTCTTTGCCAACCCCGATAATATTGTGGAAGGTGAAGAAGATAAGGACGTGCTGAAACTGTTGCAGCAAACCATTATTAAGGTAGGCGACGACATTGAGCACCTGAAATTCAACACCGGCATCTCGGCACTGATGGTTTTCAACAACCTGGCCATCAAAAAAGGCAAGGTAACCAAAGCCACTGCGGAAACCTTTGCACGCATCCTGGCTCCTTATGCGCCTCACCTGGCCGAAGAGCTGTGGAGCCTGTATGGCAACAAGCAAAGCCTGACTTACGAGCCATGGCCCGAAGCTGATCAAAGCCTGCTGGTGGAAGACACACACGAGTACCCGGTTTCCTTTAACGGAAAGATGCGCTTCAAACTGGAGTTGCCTCTGGATATTTCGCGCGAGGAAGTTGAGAAAACAATTAGCACCCACGAGCTGTCACAACGATGGCTGGACGGTAAAACACCCAAAAAAGTGATTTACGTTCCGAAGAAAATCATTAACGTGGTTGTCTAAATAGTAAGATATCGAATCAAAAAAGGATGAATTCCATGGTGAGTTCATCCTTTTTTTGTGGTTAATTTTGAAGTCCATTTTTCGGTTCTGGAGAAATTATTCTTCGCCTGATTGGCAATCCTTTCATCCCCAAAATCGCGCTTTTTAGCCCTGCCACCGCCGCTACCGGCAGGCGTTTATCCCCAATACCCAAGGTTTATCCCTTTGCTTGCAGAACCAAAGGGCTCCAACAAAGGCTTCCGTTATTTTCGGTTCATGAAAACGACTCAAACGCAAGCCATCCTATTACTTCTTTTGCTGAGTTGCATGAGCGCATTTGCTCAGCAAAGCCAGCAAGAACAACTCGTTATTGATTCCATACGCATCAGTAAGAACTGGCGCACCAAAGATTACATTATCCTGCAGGAGCTGAACCTGAAAACGGGCACACCAACCACCCAAAGTGCCATCGACACGGCCATGATTAAAATCTGGAACATCGGAAACTTTTCCTCCATCAGTTATCAGATTGACACCTTGCCGGATGAGCAAAACCTGCTCAATATTACTGCCAAGGATGCTTTAACAGTTGTACCCTACCTGTCGTTCAATGGCAATAAAAACAACTTCCAGTTTTCGGCTGGCGTCAATGACAACAACTTTTTGGGCCGGAATGTTGGGCTGGAACTGCGCGGAACAACCGGAAGCAACAGCAAACTCATTACGATCAGGACCGCTATTCCACGGCAACTTCTTTACCGGAACATGGCGCTCACCGGAAGCTTCACCTATGGCAATGGCATGAACTACCAGTACGCCGAAGGACAAAAAGTACAAGGAGTCGGTTATCTGAAAAAGGAAGTTTCATTGGCCATTTCCAATCCATGGCACCAGGATTTCAACTACAAATTCTCGCCCGACCTCAGCCTTCAGCTCACCCGACATCGGACCGACAGCAGCCTTATCAGCCCTTCCCTTCCCCAGCCGGACGCCTATAAAGTCACGTACCTGCAACTTGGTGTTAGCGAATCAATGGGCTACATCAAACGCAGACGCCACCAGCAAGATGGTTACAACCTGGGCCTTGGCCTGACTTGGGGGATGGGCCTCACAACCAACAGCCCGAATTACCATTCCCTATCTGCCGCGGCATCCTGGCACCATTTATTCAACTCCCTGGTTCAACTTTCAGCTTCGTTCTCCACGGCCTACACCTCCTCCAATATTCCCTCCCTGCTTTTCTACCGAAATGACGTAAAAGGCACCTATGCCGGTGAAGTCTCCGGAAAAGCCTATTACGCAGCAGCCCTCGGAACCGAACTGACCTATTTCAACCGGCAGTGGCTATCCCTGGTCCAGTCCTTCTATTTCAACATGGGCAATGGAGCTTCAAGCTATTTCAGCCTGTATACTACCCAACCGCAGTATTCGGCCTACACCAACCTGAAATTTACAATTCCCGCCATTCCCTGGCTGTCCATCAGCTTCGATTTGGTATGGTCGCAACGCAAAGACAACTGGTTTATTCTGAACTTGTAGACAGGCCCTACACTTTCCCCGAATGTAAGCTTTACGTTAATCCTGTAAACGCTGACTTTTATCCATCTTTTCCTCAATTAAAAACCATTCTTTTGCAGCCCGATCCCACGGTTAAAAGGGAACGCAAAAACACCCCATTAAGCAATCAAAATAGGAAGAGGAAATGACAAAAGAATACAAAGAAAAATTGAAAACAACCTTCATGGATTACCTGGTAATCACCTTTGGCATGGCGCTTTACGTCCTGTGTTGGACTGTATTTCTGATTCCGGCCGAAATAACCGGAGGCGGAGTCAGTGGGTTGTCGGCAGTTATTTTTTATGGAACCTCCATTCCAATTGCCGTGTCATATTTTGTTATCAATGCGGTGCTCATTCTTATTGCAATCAAAGCACTGGGAACAAGCTTCGGCATTAAAACCATCTTTAGCATGGCCGTGGCGACCTTCCTGTTTTGGTTAACTCCCGGAATCGTCACCACTCCGCTGATTGACGACACCTTCCTTTCAGCCGTGCTCGGAGGTATGCTGGGCGGTGCAGGTATTGGCATTGTTTTTACCCGCGGTGGGAGCACCGGAGGAACCGACATCATTGCGATGATCATCAACAAGAATCGGAACATCAGCCCGGGACGAATCATCTTGTATTGCGATGTTATTATTATTGCCTCCAGTTATTTTGTGTTTCAGTCGCCCGGAAAACTCGTTTACGGTTTTGTTAACATGTGGGTAGTTTCTTATGCAATTGATGCTTTTTTAAATGGATCGAATGCTTCTGCGCAAATTTTTATATTTTCGAAAAAATTTGAAGAAATTGCCAATTACGTCAATAATAATGTAGGTCGAGGCGTTACGGTAATGGACGCAACGGGTTGGTACACCCAGAAAAATGTAAAAATAGTAATGACCGTTGTCCGGAAACGGGAATCCAGCCTGATTTTCAGAAAGCTAAAGGAAATAGACCCTGAGGCGTTTATTTCGATGGGAAGTGTCATGGGCGTTTACGGACAAGGGTTTGACAAGATGAAACATTAATATGAAGAAATATATTGCAGAAGTTGTTTTTTTATTAGCCGCTACAAGTTTATTCGTTCTATTTTCAGTCAATCCTCCGGCTCCCAAGCCGGAGCCCATTCCCGAACCAGAACCAATCCCCATTCCGGAGCCGGTTTTGCTATTCGGGCTCCCTGCCGATTCATTCCATATTGAAACCCGCAACATCCAGCGCAACCAGAACCTGTCCGATATTCTGGTAAAAAAGAATATTTCGTACCAAATGATTGACCAGCTCGCACGAAAATCAAAAGCTATTTTTGATGTGCGAAAAATCAAGCATAAAAACCCCTACCACTTTTTTCTGAAGAAAGACAGCCTGCAAACCCCGGCTTACTTTATTTACGAAATTGACAACACCGACTATGTGGTTTACCAACTGGGGGATTCCATCAACATTTACCGGGGGCAGAAACCAATCCACCGCCAGTTACGAACCGCCTCGGGCACCATTAAATCGTCGCTTTGGAATGCCATGACGGAAAATAACATCAACCCGGTGCTGGCCAATGAACTGTCGGACATTTACCAGTGGACCATCGACTTCTACGGTATCCAGCGTGGCGACCAGTTCCGGGTCATTTATGAAGAAATGTATGTGGATTCCACGCCCATCGGTATTGGTGAAATTTTTGCCTGCCAGTTTCAGCACATGAAGCAGGATTTTTATGCTTTTCAGTTTGAACAAGACAGCAGCCTAAGCTATTTCGATCAGGAAGGCAATAGTCTTAAAAAGGCTTTTCTGAAGTCGCCTCTGGAGTTTTCACGCATCAGCAGCCGCTTTTCAAACAGCCGCTATCATCCGGTATTAAAAATCAGACGCCCGCACCATGGTGTGGATTATGCGGCCCCAACCGGCACACCGGTCCGCTCGATTGGCGATGGCGTGGTAACCCGCAAAGCCTACCAGCGTCGCGGCGGAGGCAACTATGTTTACATTAAGCACAACTCGGTTTACACCACCTGTTACATGCACCTGCATGGGTATGCCAAAGGCATTGCACCAGGAGTTCGCGTCAAGCAAGGACAAATAATTGGTTATGTGGGAGCAACCGGTCTGGCTACAGGGCCGCACCTCGACTTCCGGGTTTTCCGAAACGGCTCCCCCATGGACCCTCTCAAGGTAGAAGCACCCCCGGTAGAACCGGTAAACGAAGCCAACAAGGCTGCTTTTGAGGCCGTGAAAGATTCGTTAAGCAGGCAATTGGAATTAATCCCGCTGTCGAGCTAAACAAACGGGCAGGTTTTCTGCCCTTGGAGTAAAACTACCGCCAACTGCCACATGCGAACATTCTTCCGTGTGGCAGTTGTTGTATATAAAACTAATCCTCGTCGGCAAAAAGCACCTCTTCAATAACACGTGGGTAATGTTCATGCTCCAGTTCACTCACCTTTTGGGCAACATCATCAGCCGTGTCACCGGGCGCCAAATCACAGGTGGTCTGAAAAATAATAGCGCCTTCATCGTAACGATCGTTCACATAATGAATAGAAATCCCCGACACCTTATCCTTATTCTTGACCACCGCTTCATGAACAAATTTCCCATACATGCCTTTTCCGCCATATTTGGGTAACAAAGCCGGGTGTATATTAATAACCGGAAACTCTTCCGTAAGGTATTTTGGCACCAGCCAAAGAAATCCGGCAAGCACAATGAGGTCAATTTTACGTTCACTCAGCTCTTCCAACACATCGATGCTCTGATAAAACTCGTCACGAGAAAAAGTAAAAGTTTCAACTCCAAGTCGTTCCGCACGAATTAAGGCATAGGAATTCTCATTATTCGACCACAAAGAATCGACCAAAACGTGTCGGCTATTCTCAAAATACTCGATAATTTTCTGAGCATTAGTACCTGATCCTGAGGCGAAAATGGCAATCTTCTTCATCTTTTTTTCTATTCTGATTTATTTTTGAATACTGGACCCGAATGTTCAAATATAATTTAGATAATCAACAACTTACAGCTCAAAACAGCTATTTATTTCGATTTTTCTTTGATATATTTTGGGTAAATTTATTACTTTGCACCGGATTTTTTAAAAACAAAATTGAATATTAACTTAAAATTAGAACTATGTCTGACATTGCAGGTAAAGTTAAAGCAATTATTGTCGACAAATTAGGCGTTGACGAAAGTGAAGTGACTAACGAAGCTTCATTTACAAATGACTTAGGTGCAGATTCGCTTGATACTGTTGAGTTGATCATGGAATTCGAAAAAGAATTCGACTTAGCTATTCCAGACGATCAAGCAGAGAAGATTTCGACAGTAGGAGAAGCTGTTTCGCACATCGAGGCAAACGTAAAGTAATAAATTTGAATTAAACATTTATGGAATTTAAACGGGTAGTTATTACCGGACTTGGAACCGTGAACCCGCTTGGTAATTCTGTTGAGGAGTTTTGGGAAGGGCTAAAAAACGGAGTAAGCGGAGCTGGTCGAATTACCAAATTCGACGTTGATCTGCAAAAAACTCAGTTTGCATGCGAAGTCAAAGACTTTGACCCTACAGTTTATGTAGAGAAAAAGGAAGTGCGCAAGCACGATCTTTACACTTTGTATGCCTATGCTGCGGCACAACAAGCAATGGAAGATTCAGGTCTTGACCTGGAAACCATCGATAAAGATCGTGCCGGAGTCATTTGGGGAGCAGGAATCGGAGGACTTCAAACATTCTTTGAAGAATCCCGGGCCTACAATATTGAACGCCCCAAGTTTAACCCGTACTTTATTCCGAAAATGATTGCCAATATTGCCGGGGGTATGCTCTCCATCCGTTACGGATTCAGAGGACCAAACTTCACGACAGTTTCTGCTTGTGCCTCGGCCTCTCATGCCATAATTGAAGCCTTCAATTACATCCGCATGGGCAAAGCCAACCTGTTCATCACAGGGGGATCAGAAGCAGCAATTAACGAAGCCGGACTAAGTGGTTTCAATTCCATGCGTGCACTTTCGACCAGAAATGACGATCCCAAAACAGCATCCCGCCCATTCGACAAAGACCGTGATGGTTTTGTGATGGGTGAAGGTTCAGGCGCCCTTATTCTTGAGGAGTATGAACACGCTGTAAAACGTGGAGCTAAAATTTATGGCGAAGTTGCCGGTGGAGGAATGTCTGCTGACGCTTACCACATGACTGCCCCTGATCCTGACGGCAAAGGCGCTACTCTAGTCATGAAATGGGCTATGGAAGATGCCGGCATAAAACCGGAAGACGTTGACTATATCAATGTTCACGGGACCTCTACTCCGCTAGGAGATATTGCAGAGCCAAAAGCAATTCAAAAATGTTTTGGCGAGCATGCTTATAATTTAAGCATCAGTTCCACCAAATCGATGACCGGACACTTGCTGGGAGCAGCGGGTGCTATTGAAGGCATTGCCTCCATTCTGGCCATCAAAGATGGAATTATCCCTCCAACAATCAATCATTTTACTGATGATCCTGAGATTGACAGTAAATTGGATTTCACCTTTGGAAAAGCCAAAGAGCGTAATGTAAATTATGCCCTAAGCAATACCTTTGGTTTTGGAGGACACAATGCGACTGTTATTTTTAAGAAATACTGAATAAGTGATTAGAAATATCGCACAAAAAATAAAACTCTTTTCTTCACCGAGAAAAGAGTTTTATTTATTTTTAAGAGCACTATTTAACAGTACTCCAAACAACCTCAAGCTTTACGAAACGGCGCTTACCCATCGGTCAGCTTCTAAAACGGATTCGCAAGGAAATTGGGTTAATAATGAACGTCTGGAATACTTGGGCGACGCCATCTTAGGAGCAGTAATCGCGGAATTTTTGTATAACCGTTTCCCCAACATGGATGAGGGGTTTTTAACCCAAATGCGCTCCAAATTGGTCAACCGCAGCTTCCTGACCGAATTAACCTTTCAAATCGGGCTGAACTACTACATCCAGTCCAACACCAACAACACCAAAGAAAACAGCCACATCTACGGCGATGCGCTGGAAGCCATTATTGGTGCCTTGTACCTCGACAAAGGCTACCAGGTAACCCGGCAATTCATCATCCGTAAACTGCTTCTGCAGCAAGTTAATCTGGAAAAGGTTCAACACACCAACACCAATTACAAAAGCCAGTTAATTGAGTGGAGCCAGAAAAACAAAAAAGATGTAAACTTTGAAACGGTAGAAAAAACAAGCGCAACGAACCGTCAACCACTTTTCCAGTCAACCATTTCCATCGAAAATCAGGTTGTGGGAAAAGGACAAGGCAGTTCCAAGAAAGAATCGCAGCAAAACGCATCGAAAGAAGCCCTTGCCAAGCTGGACACCCTAAATACCTAAGGGAGATTTATCCTTCCAAAACAAGACGAACAAAATAAGCGTTCCTTTCGATAGAGCACAAAAAAAGCGGAGCTGCTCGACTCCGCTTCAAAAACTAAAACCTAAATTCCATTTCTAAAAAAAATGCTGTTTGTCTCTTGTTCTGTAAAGTATTCTTCTACATTTGCTTGTTACAAATATAGAGACTAGAAGCGTTTAAGGGTGCAAACGAATGTTAAAGCCTGTTAAGACTTTAGTCGCCAAAACCGCTTGGGAATCCCTTTGTTGCCAGCAATGTTAAATATTGTTAAGCAGCGAATTGCCCTATATTTTAAAGTTTATCTTTGTACCTATGAGTAGAAGAGTTATCATTTTTTTAATTGTGATCATGGCCACTGTAATGACGAGCCTGATCCTGGTTCAAACCAATTCAATTAAAAAGGCTTTTCAGATAAAGGAGGAACAATTTGATCAGACGGTAAACCGTTCGATCCGACAGGTTGTGCGTAGTTTGGAATTAGAAGAAGCCGCTCAGCTTATTGCCCAAACCAACCGACAAAACTACAGTGGTTCAATCTTCCCGCGCGGCAATCAAACAAACAATATATTTCCGGGAGGAACGGCCGACCCTGCCCAAGCCCGACAAGGTCAGGTAAATATCTCATTCCGCTACTCAAAACAAAAAGGAAACAGCAACTACAAGGAAGAGCTTTCGATTACCTATAACGACACCAATTCCATTTTCAACAACGAGCGTGGAATGCCTGGTGATTTTCCTTCGGCCTTTGACGAAATTCATGATTACGACATTTATTTTGCGCAAGAGTATGAACGGCGGATGAACGAAAAAGCCAATATGTACCGCTTGCTCCAAAACGAAGTTATGTTCTCACAGCTCCCGATTAAGGAGCGTATCAATCAGAAATTACTGGAACACGAAATTCAACGTGAATTTGAAAATTCGAACATCGACCTGGAATACAAATATGCCGTTTACACCTTCCCTCCGGGGAAAGAACAGCGGCGGGTAATGGGAAACGCGGAATTTGATTTGCAAAATAAAGTCACTTACCGCACCAATCTTTTTGCCAACGACCGTGACCCCAAAGCCAATTACCTGTTTATCCACTTTCCTAAACGACAAAGCTATCTGCTTAAAGAAGCCGGCTTGATGGTTATTCCAACAGCCATTTTAACGGCCATGCTGATCGGTATTTTTGTGTACACCATTCTGATCATTTTGAAACAGAAAAAACTATCGAGCATAAAAAATGACTTTATCAACAACATGACTCACGAGTTGAAAACCCCCATTTCAACCATTTCCCTGGCTAGCCAAATGCTTCACGACAATAGCGTTAGCAACACGCCACGAACCATTGAGCATGTTTCCAATGTGATTTTGCAGGAAAGTAAGCGTTTAAGTTTTCAGGTTGAGAAAGTCCTTCAAATGGCGGTTTTCAATGAAGGCCGCTTAAAACTTAAATTCAAAGAAGTTCATTTAAATGAATTGATTAACAATGTAATCCTTAACTTTGAATTACGGGTTAAAAGCAAAAACGGCACACTTACCTCAATCATCATGGCTGACAACGACCTGATTAAAGGAGACGAAGTGCACATTACCAACGTCATTTTTAACCTGTTGGACAATGCCATGAAGTACAGCAAGGACACCCCGGCAATTGACGTAAAAACAGAGAACAAAAAAGATTTTGTGGTCGTTTCAATTAAAGACAATGGCATAGGAATTGCCAAAGAGCATCAAGATCAGATTTTCGAACGTTTTTACCGGGTTCCGACAGGAAACGTGCACGATGTAAAAGGCTTTGGACTGGGACTTAGTTACGTGAAGAAAATCATAGACTCTCATCAGGGAAAAATTAAAGTTGAGAGTGCCTTAAATAAAGGAACAAAATTTATGATCTATTTTCCACTAAATATGAAAGTAAATGGAAACAAAAGCAAAACTTTTATTGGCCGAAGACGATGAGAACCTGGGCCTCTTATTAAAAGAATATTTGATAGCCAAAGGATACGACACTGACCTTTTCGGCGATGGCGAAGTCGCTTACGAGGGCTTCAAGAAAAATCAATACAGCCTGTGCATCCTCGACATTATGATGCCTAAAAAAGATGGGATGACTCTGGCTAAGGACATCCGGATGATCAATTCCGACGTGCCTATTATTTTTCTGACGGCTAAAAACCTGAAAGAGGATGTATTGGAAGGCTTCAAAATGGGAGCTGATGACTACATCACCAAACCATTCAGCATGGAAGAGTTAATCTTTCGGATTGAAGCAATCCTGCGCCGCACCAGCGACAGCAAAGGGGCCGAGCAATCGACTTACCAACTGGGGAAATACACTTTCGACCACCGCAAGCAAACCCTGGTAACCGATGGCGAAACCGTGAAACTGACAACCAAAGAGTCGGAACTCTTACGTCTGCTGTGCAACAATGCCAATGATGTGCTGGAACGCAACTTTGCATTGAAAACCATCTGGATTGATGACAACTATTTCAATGCCCGAAGCATGGATGTGTACATCACCAAATTGCGCAAACATCTAAAAGATGAGCCCACCGTTGAAATTATCAATGTGCACGGGAAAGGCTATAAACTGATTATGTAAGTGAAAGACGCACACAATACCAAAAATCCCGCCCAATAACCAGGGTGGGATTTTTTATGCACTATTGTCGGCACATTTCCTGAAAATTAATACCGACTTTTAAAATCGCATCGCACAGAAAAACGCCTTCCAAACAGTTATTCGAACAAGCCTTCATCCAAATCAAGCTTGGAGAGTTGAAGTACAAACTGGCTATACTGCTCCACCAGGTATTCGAAAAACTCCCGCCCTTTCTCTGCACTTGCCAAATAAGGAGACCCAATGCCGGTATCCTTACTAACCTGGCTCCATTTCCGCTCAGCCCATACCCAACCTTCATTAAACGCCTCCAGCCGGAATGACTTGCTTTCGCCCTTTCCTGCCTCACTCAAAGGCAAAACCAAGTCCGGGCGCAAATACATCATCAAACTGGTTTCCGACTCATCAGCATGATCGCCCGGAGCCTCAAAAAAACGATCTCTGTCGGAAAGTTTGAACCACGAACTGGTACAAATCAACATCCCTGGGAAACGGACATTCACCTCCCTGATAATTTGCTTAAAATCATTTCCTCCATGTCCATTCATGATTAAAAGCTTACGAATTCCCTGCCGGCTCAAACTTTCTGCCACATCTCCCAATATTTTCGTTTGGGTTGACGGATAAAAGTTAATGGTCAGTTTGAGGTCTTGCTGTCCGGTATTCACGCCAAAAGGAATAGCGGGTAATACGATCGCCTTTGCACCTTGTTCATTGGCCTTTTGCACGGCAGCCCCTGAAATAGCTTCTACCTGGTAATTGTCGGTAGCATAGGGCAAATGGTAGTTGTGAGCTTCAGTGGCTCCCCACGGAAGGATGACCAACTCAATATCCTGGTCTTTGATCGTCTTCCAATTATTTTCTGCTAAATAGGCTGATGTCATGATCGTTCAATTTTAAGATGCTTGAAATTAAACACTAAATTCTGTTTCTCAAATTCTTATTCTAAATAAGCCAGTCCGCTAAACCCTTTTCAACAGCAGCTGTTTAATGGTTCTAAATTGACTGTTCATGAAACAACTCGCATATATTTTAGCCCTTTCAGGCCTGCTAGGTTGCCAATCCACTCCTGAAAAGAAAAAAGAGCAACATGCCGAAGACAGTGATTCCACCCTCAGTTGCTGTTCCAACTTACCCGATCGGTTTGCCGTTGCAGGCCAACCTGCAATTAGCGAAACCACTGCAGCAAAGGCAAAGTTGGAAGGAATGGTCTATATCCCGGGAGGGAGTTTCACCATGGGAGGCGATTCTATTTGGGGCCGTCCCGATGAATTTCCTCACCACGAAGTGACAATCTCCCCCTTTTACATGGATGAACACGAAGTAACCAACAAGCAATTTCAGGCGTTTGTTGTTGCTACCGGCTATGTAACCACGGCCGAACGAAAACCCGACTGGGAAGAGCTGAAAAAACAAGTTCCTCCGGGAAGCCCTAAGCCGCCAGAGGAAATGCTGGTTGCCGCATCGCTGGTTTTCAAACCCACCGATGGTCCTGTTTCGTTGAACAACCCGACAATTTGGTGGAGCTGGGTATCAGGAGCTGACTGGCGTCATCCGGAAGGGCCCGGCAGCTCGCTTGAAGGCAGGGAAAACTACCCGGTGGTGCACGTATCATGGGAAGATGCAGCGGCCTATGCCCAATGGGCAGGCAAACGACTCCCCACCGAGGCTGAGTGGGAATACGCTGCCCGCGGAGGACATCAGGCCATCATCTACCCCTGGGGCAACGAACGAATTCATGAGGGGCAGGTGAAAGCCAATTCCTGGGATGGAAAGTTCCCTTACGAAAATCTGGCCAAGGACGGTTTTGAGCGAGCTGCCCCAGTGAAACAATTCGCCCCGAATGGATATGGTTTGTACGATATGGCAGGCAATGTCTGGGAATGGTGCGCCGACTGGTATCGAAGCGATTATTACCAAACCTGCTTAACGGAAGGGATCACCCACAATCCACCAGGACCCGACCAGCCCTTTGATCCGGATGAGCCTTATGCTCAAAAGAAAGTTACCCGAGGTGGCTCTTTTTTGTGCAACGACCAATACTGCTCCGGATTTCGGGTGGCAGCACGTATGAAAACAAGCTGGGACACCAGCCTCAACCATACGGGGTTTCGCTGTGTCGTTTCTGCCAAATAAGGTCCAAAGCATGAAGCGGGACACCCGCAAACTTTTGCATTTCACCCTCAAGATTCTCTTTTGTTTTTGTAGTTTTAGGACTTTTATTGCGAATGATGAAGTTGAAAAATCTAAATCTGATTCATGATGATATCATTAGCTTAGAACAGCAATACCATTCGTAGTTTTTCTTCGATTCCGGCGCAAATGAATGGAAGGGCATTCCTTTTCATCGATTCATTTCAACCATCGAAGAACAAAAGCATTAACGGATTAAAACAGACAAAATGAATTTAGAATCTCCCCTTGATATCGATTTACTGGATGAGAAATTTAGCCTAGAAGGCGAACTAGGGTTTATAGAAATGGAAGGTGAACTGCCATTCATCAGCGTGTCCAACAAATATGCACAGGCAGACATTTGCCTTTATGGCGCCCATGTGATGAGTTTTACTCCGCACAACACCTTTGAGTTACTATGGATGAGTCCGTCTAGTTTTTCGGAAGAAGGCAAGGCTATTCGGGGTGGAATTCCGGTTTGTTTTCCGTGGTTTGGCCCGCACAATTCAGACCCGCAACTGCCTCAGCACGGCTTTGGACGCCTGATGTATTGGGAGGTTATTGAAACCCGGGCAGAGGCCAATGGCGAAACCTTAATTCGCTTTCAGTTAAACGCCTCGGAAGCCACCAAAGCCTATTGGCCGCACGATTTTTCGGCCGAACTGGTCATTACCGTTGGCGCCGCGCTAAAACTGATCCTGAACGTCACCAACACCTCAACCGAAGCCTTTGAGTACAGCTGCGCCCTGCATTCGTATTTTAACCTGTCAGGCATTGAGAATATTCACATCGAAGGCTTGCAGGGAACGACCTATTACAACCAGCTCACCAAGGCAAATGCCATTCAGGAAGAGGCGAACCTGACCATTTCCGAACCGGTCACACGCCACTACCTGGACACCCAAACTCCCGTGATAATTGCAGACCCTGTTTTTCGCCGAAGGATTCAGGTTCAAAAAGCAGGAAGCCAGGTAACCACCGTTTGGAATCCGGGACAAGAAGCTTGCCTGAATATGCAAGACATGCCGGATGATGGCTACGAAACCTTTGTTTGCGTGGAAGCCACCAACGCCTTTAAACACAGCATCACCCTGGCTCCGGGCGAATCGCACCAAACAGCCACCATCATTGGACTGGAAGTATAAAACCGGCATTTTTCGCCATCGTAATTGTTAACCGAATTTAGCTTCAAAATGAATATATTTGCCGAAAAAGATATTGCTCAAGAATATGACGCCTACTATGGAACTGCTTTAGGAAAGCAGATTGACCTTCAGGAAAAACAACTGATTGAAGATTTAATCCAGCCCATTGCCCCCGGAAACCTTTTGGAAATTGGCTGCGGCACCGGACACTGGACCGCTTTTTTCAGTCAACATGGTTTTAACATTATAGCCACCGATGTGTCGGAGGCGATGCTTGAGCAAGCCAGAAAAAAAGACCTGCCCAACACACAAATTCAAATGGCTAGTGTTTTACAGCTGCCCTTCCCCGATAATCATTTTGATCAGGTTGCAGTCGTTACGGCCCTGGAGTTTTGCGGAGATATCCCACGGGCTTTTGCCGAAATCAGGCGAGTTCTCAAACCCGGCGGATGGCTTATTGCCGGCTGCCTGAATGCCGACTCGGTCCTTGGCAAAAACAAAGCGCAGGACCCGGTTTTTAAACACGGTCATTTTATGAATGAAACCGAACTGCTTGAACACTTGTCTTCCTTTGGAAAACCAGTTATCAAAACCGGCGTTCATCTTTCACCTGAATTTAAACTCGTCAGCGAAACCACCGATCAAGAAGCCATCCCAGGTGTTTTCATGGCAGCCACCGTTCAAAAAGCAAGCTGATGTACATTACTGTCGAAATAAGTTATTACCCGCTTACCGAAAAGTACGATCAACCGGTTTTTCAACTCCTGGAGATACTCAACAGTCAGCCAGAAATAGTGGTTGAACCGGGCACCATGAGCACCTTGATTCGCGGAGAATATGATGAGGTTATGTCGATTCTCAACACCGGCATGAAAGAATTAATGCGTAGTTATCCTTCAGTCTTTAATTTGAAAATTGCCAATGCGTGCGAGCTAAAAAGTTAACCAGTGGTTTTTACAAATTTCCAATGCTGTCCGCAGTCAAAGCAGGTGTAACTTCTTTTCATAAACGGAAATAATAAGCCGGAAATAAAATAAACAATAATCATCAACACGCCTGGCTTTCGGTTAAGGCTTATGTTTTCCGACTGACAAAACGGACAATGTTCCTGATCCACATGATCTGACATTGACAAACGAACAACTTTAGACGATCCGGACACCGAGGGTGCATAAGCACCCTTTTTCAATACTTCCAGCCCTTCAGCATAGTCCGACTCCCTGACCTGAAGTTTTATTCCTCCAATAGCATTCGAATAAAAGTTGTGGACCTGAACGGTCATTTCATCAACCAGCACGCAGTCAATTCCTTCTGATTTCAGAAAACTTTCCGCAAGGTGTGCTTCATGTGGATAAGTAAAAGCCATCAGGGTTTTCCAAGCATCGTCAAAAGGCTGTTCCATTGGCATATCGTTTATTGTGAATTTGACAAACAATCCATTTCTTCGAAAGCAGGCGAAAATGCATGGTCTTCCCAAGCTTGTTTCGCTTCTTCAATCCGTTTGGGGTCAGAATGAACAAAATTCCGATGCATCGCACGCTCTTCTACTAAAGGCTCACCTCCAAATAGATAGACAACCGATTGCTCCTCCATTTCAAAGGAACACAAATGACTTCCCTGCGGAACAAAAAACTGATTGGGCATGTAAGTATGCCCTTCATGTTGAATATGCCCTTTCCGCAGATACAAGGCTTTTTCGCCCAACAGTTCGGCCCCAAAAGTTAACGAAACACGATGCGTACTTTTCAGCTCCATAAAAAATAGACCGCTGTGAACCGGCACCGGTGATTTCTGCCCAAGAGCTTCGCCAGCAATCAATTTAATCTGAACCCCTTGCTGTTCCCATTCCGGAAGCTCGCTGGCTTCAACATGAACAAATGAAGGTTCAAGCTCTTCCTGCTGTTTAGGCAATGCCACCCAAACCTGCAGCCCATGCAATGGCTTACGCATTTGTCGCAGATAATTAGGTGTCCGCTCCGAATGAACCATGCCCTTGCCGGCAGTCATCCAACCAACAGCTCCGGGCTGAAGTTCCACTTCCGTCCCCAGACTATCCTGATGGAGAATAGTCCCTTCAAACAAATACGTCATTGCCGAAAGTCCGATGTGCGGGTGTGGCGCAATATCCAGGGTTTCTCCGGATTCCAAAACCGTGGGCCCCACAGGATCGACAAAAACAAAAGGTCCTACGGTTGTTTTTTGCTGAAAAGGCAACCATCGCCCCACCAGGAAATCGCCAATTGCAGTTGCTTGTTCTTTTTCTATTAATTCAATCGTTGACATTATTATTTGAAGTAGAGGGTATTTGGTTTTTACTAATTGAATGATTAGCGATAAACAATCAAGGCATCGTGCCCAATGGAAGCCTCCATTCGGGCTTGTTCCCCACCGATGGAAGTACTCGCTTTTACTTCGTTATTTTCCACCTTATAGCTTTTAAAGTATGTACCGGGTTCATCCTGTTCATTCGTATTATCTTGAAATTCAAGGTAGACATCCGAAGCCGATAAAATCCGAAGAAAACTTCGGGACTCCAGAATTGCTCCAGGTTCCCGGAGACGTATTTGTATGCCTTTGTCAAAGCTCAACGTCATTGTTTTGGAAAAATTGTCATAACCAACAGCATTAATTTTTACAGGGTATTCGTAGGGGGCACCAAACCAATCACCAAAGATTCGAATTGTTCCTCCTTTAAATACGTTCAGTCCCTGGTCCCATAAATCGACCAATTCCTGCGGGCTTCTCTGTTTCGTTTGGCTATCGGCAGTTGGCTCCAAATTATCCAAATCAGGAGAAGCATTGACAACAGTCAGGAAATCAATTATTCCGTTCCGTTGAACTTTCACGTAAATGGAATATCCAGCCCAACAGGCAGCACTTACAAGCAACAAACTAAGCACAATCCCCAGCATATTAGGCCATTCATTGTACAGAAAGAAGCTAATCACTGCAGCTATTACCAGAGGGAAAAGGGCCACGATAAACCCACTCAGCCTGTTGATTGTCTTTTTCATACCTGTTCTTTTTAGTCTGGTTTTGATTTTATTCTCCAACTACGATTGGGATACTAAATAAACATGTTTTCCAACTGTCAGTCGTATTTCTCCATCCACTTTTTCAAGGAGTAAGCTAAGAATTATCTTTCCCTGAACTTCAATGACAACATCACTTTTTAAACTCAGTCCAAAAGTGCTGTTCCCCATCTTCTTTTCCGCTTTCCACTTCCAGTTTCCTGAAATATCACTTTTAGCCCCCCTGTCATAAACCACCACGGTAGCTGTCGAATCCGAATTTAGCTTAAAACTAGTTACTAACCTTCCTGTTGAATCCTGCTTTTGGATCGCTGAATCATCCTTCTCCTTTTCAGCCAGTTGCCAGGAACCTACCACATGGTCTCGCTTGATGGAGTCAGTACTTGTAGGCGAAGAACACGAGGCCATAACAAGAATTGAAAAAACAAGGGCAGCTGTCTTGAAATATTTCATAGCTCGGCTGTTTAGATTTTAGGAGTCAGCAAACAAGAATTTAGTCCTTTTGCCAGAATCAACTCTTGTTAAATTTAGCAATAATATTTCACATGATAACAAACAACCCCGCTATTTTTTTTGAATCAACACAAAAACACGACTAACAACGTCAATTTAAAACAATCCTCGAGGAGTGAACCAAAGGGCATCACAGCCCTTTAAACAAAGTGCATCTTTCTTAAAAAAGCCAACAAAAAAAGTAGCTATACTCAATACACATAATAAAGTATAACCTATTTAGAAATAAAAAAGGAGCTGACTTTCATTTCCCGACGCCAATTATAAGCTAGCGATTGTCTACACGCTCCGGGTTTAAATCATGACGCTGCATCCGAAACCACGCCAGTTCCTCATACTTGGTACCCGGCTGCCCATAGTTGGCATACGGATCGATGCTGATGCCCCCACGAGGTAAAAACTTCCCCCACACTTCAATGTATTTGGGATTCATCAACCCAATCAGGTCTTTCATAATGATATTGATACAATCTTCATGAAAGTCGCCACGATTGCGAAAACTAAATAAATACAACTTCAGCGACTTGCTTTCAACCATTTTTTTACCCGGCACATAACTGATGTAAATGGTGGCAAAATCGGGCTGACCAGTAATCGGGCATAAGCTTGTAAATTCCGGGGCATTAAATTTCACCCAGTAATCATTGTCCGGATGCTTGTTATCAAAAGCTTCCAACACTTCAGGGCTGTAATCAAACGAATAATTGGTTTCGTTGCCCAATTGTTTTAACTCATTCATAAACCAGTAATTTGTAATTAAACTATAAGGAAATCGTCTTCAGCTAGCGGTCTTGTGGAGAAAGCCCCACAAGTAGCGCAGCTCTTTTACCGTCTTTTTAAGTAGGCCTCCAAACCATTTTGGCGCAAGCGACAAGCCGGACACTGTCCACAACCCGCTCCAACCAGTCCGTTGTAGCATGTGAGCGTTTCGTACCGAACCAAATCGAATACCCCCAAGTCATCAGCCAACTGCCAAATTTCTTCTTTGGTTTTCCACATCAAAGGCGTATGAATTTCATACGGGTAATCCATAGACAGGTTCAGGGTTTGATTCAAGGACCGGATAAACTCATCCCGACAATCCGGATAGCCACTGTAGTCAGCCTGCCCAACTCCAGTTACCAGGTGATGAATCTCTTTGGATTTGGCAAATATGGCAGCATAAGTCAGAAACAAGAGATTACGCCCTTCAACCAAGGTATTGGGAGGACGGTCAGCTGGTTTATCCGTTTCCACCGCCAAGGCAGGATCCGTTAACGCATTGCTGGTCAATTGCGACAATAGATCAAGCTGAAAGACATGCAAAGGAATGCCAGCTCGCTCAGCAATCGAAGTGGCCAGTTCCAACTCTAACCGGTGCTTTTGGCCGTAATCAAATGAAATGGCTTCAACACTGTCGAATTGAGATTTGGCCCAGTACAGACAAGTCGTTGAATCCTGCCCGCCTGAAAACACAACCAATACCTTTTTCATCAGATTTCTTTTAAGCGAAATGGATTGTAGGAAATGTTTTCATCAAAGGTATCTACCCCTTCAATGGATTTTACCTTTTGCACCACTTGAAAAGTCAGGGGCAAAACCAGGATTTCATAGGCTGTTTTCAGCAAGGCCTGTGTCAGAATCATCCCCAGAATAACGGGTATTGGGAAGATACCGGCAAAAGCAATCGTAATAAAAATCAGCGAGTCAGCTCCCTCTCCCGCCAAGGTTGATACAATGGCTCGCAACGAGAAATTCTTTCCCTGAGTCATCAGTTTGAACTTACTCATTACATAGGCATTCAAAAAAGAACCAACGACATAGGCCATTAAACTGGCAAAAACAATACGAATGGAACTTCCCAGAATGGACTGAAAAGCGGCCTGATCTTCATAGAATGGAGCCGACGGCATGCTAATGGCCAGCATAAAAAAGAAAGCGGCCAAAACGTTAACACCAAAGCCAGCCCAGATAATCAACCGTGCTTTCGCATAGCCCCACACTTCTGCAATCACATCATTGATGATGTAAGCCAATGGAAAAATCAACACACCCGCTGGTGCCGACCAAGGCCCAATGAGAATAATTTTTGACGCTAAAATGTTTGAGATTAACAGACAGGCAGCAAACAATACTCCTGCCAACAGGAATAAGACAGATACTTTGTTCTTCATGATTTCTTGTTTTTTACGTGGTTACCAAGCACACGATGTTCATACTTCCGCAAAGATAATTGTTTTTCCTGAGATGCAATCCGCCATTTTAAAATCGATCTATCAAGATCTGAGGCAACTAGCAAATAAATGTTAACAGCTCCTACCCTATTCAATTTTTATTAATTTTGATAAAATGTTACCTTTTCACTAAAAGATGTTACTATGAGTGTTTCCCGATTTGGAGTTTCCCTGGAAAAAGACCTGCTGGATGCGTTGGACCAATACGTTAAGGAAAATCATTTCTCCAACCGTTCGCAGGCCATCCGCCAGTTAATCAGCCGGAACATTGCTGAACAAAAATGGCAATGCAACAACTTGGTAGCAGGCTCAGTGACTTTGGTCTATGATCCCAGTCGCCGGGAAATTCTCGCTCAACTTGCCGATGTTATGGCTCAATACCATGAAGAAATTTTGTCGACCCAGCGGTTAATCTTAAGTCCGGCAAAACACATGGAAATTTTAGCCATCAAAGGAGTTGCCAAACGACTGACCGAACTGGCCGACAAATTAATCACAATAAAAGGCATACAACACGGCAAGCTCTCAATGAGCCGGGCTGACTAGGCATTTTATCCAGCCTTGTCATTCGGTTAAAATTTCTGTCAACCCAATGAAAATCAGAAAACATGAACAATCCAGACCCCCAACTTCAAAATAAACTCAACCTGCTGGAAAAATGGTATTCCGAGCGAAAAGGCTCCATTGTTGCTTTTTCCGGAGGAATCGATTCAACGCTGGTTCTTTTTCTTGCCCGGAAATTTCAGGGGAAGGACAATGCCATTGGTGTAATCTCCAACTCCGAGAGTTTGAAAACAAAGGACTTTGAGCTGGCTCAATCGTTCTGCCAGGACTTTGACATCCACCTGGAGATCATCAAAACAGAGGAGCTCAGCGACCTGCGCTACAATCAAAACCCGGAAAATCGCTGCTATTTTTGTAAAGAGCACCTGTTTCACGACTTGCAGACCATCCAGCAGAAATACCCCACTTTTGATGTTTTAAGCGGAACCAATCAGGACGATCTGGGCGACTACCGGCCCGGCTTGCAAGCTGCAGCCAAGTACCAGGTATTGTCTCCTATGACTGACTGCCAGATCAGCAAAGAAGAGCTGCGCCAGATAGCCCGGTATTTTGAGTTGCCCAACTGGGACAAACCCGCCAGCCCGTGCCTGAGTTCACGCATCCCTTACAACCACCAAATTACCCGTGAAAAACTGCAGCAGGTTGAAGCAGCCGAAAACTACCTCAACGAAATGGGATTCCGGGATGTGCGCGTTCGACACTATGGAGACTATGCCAAAGTAGAAGTTCAGCCCTCCGAAATACAAAAGCTGTTAATCCTTGAAAAGGAAGTGGTTGAAAAGATTGCAGCATTTGGCTTTCAGAAAGTTCAAATAGACAAAGAAGGCTTGGTGTCCGGGAAATTGAACCGGGCTTTGAAAGGAATTAATTACACGAAATAACCAGCTATGAAAATTCTATATTACGATTGTTTTGCAGGAATAAGTGGCGATATGAATTTAGGCGCCTTGCTTGACCTGGGTGTTGACGCCAACTACCTGAAAACAGAATTGGAAAAACTCAATATTGAAGGTTTTCACCTCGAAATAAAACAAGACCAGCGACGGGGCATAACCGGCACCAAAGCCGATGTGATTATTGAAAACCCGGATAATGAAAAGCACCGTCATCTGAGACACGTGGAAGAAATTGTCAACAACAGTTCGCTGCCACAACAAGTCAAAACCAATGCATTAAAGATTTTTGATCTGGTAGCCGAAGCTGAAGCCAAAGTTCACAACATCTCAAAAGAGAAAGTCCATTTCCATGAGGTAGGGGCGCTCGACTCCATTGCCGATATTGTCGGGGCTGCTATTTGTCTTGATTACCTGAAGGTGGATAAGGTGATGGCCTCTCCCATTCAACTGGGTGCCGGAACCGTTAAGTGTGCCCATGGCATTATGCCCGTGCCCGCTCCTGCTACGGCTGAAATTGTAAAAAACGTTCCCGTCAAAACCGGCCTCGTAAACCACGAAGCCACCACGCCCACCGGTGCAGCTATTCTGGTTGCCACGGTCGATCAGTTTACCGGGCACATCAATCTGCCCATTACAAAAACAGCTTACGGCATTGGCAATCGCGACAGCGAAGTTCCCAATGTTTTGCGCGTGTACTTGCTCGAAGATGTTCAGTCCCTGCATGATGTTAGCACCGAGGAAGCCCTCGTGCTGGAAAGCAACATTGACGATATGAATCCTGAGCATTATGATTTTTTGCTGGATCAACTTTTTGATGCCGGCGCCAACGATGCCTGGCTCACGCCCATCATCATGAAAAAGTCACGCCCGGCCGTTCAGGTTTCCGTATTATGCCCGCTGGAACAGGCCTTCAATCTTAAAAATGTGATTTTCAAACACAGCACCTCGTTGGGCATACGCGAATACCGCGTAAGCAAAAACAAACTGCGTCGCGAAGAAACAACGGTCGCAACCTCTTATGGCCCTGTTCGGGTGAAAAACAGTTATTTTGACGGACAACGGGTTCGTTCAAAAGCGGAATTTGAAGACTGTAAAAAGCTGGCTTTAAAACATAAGGTCAGCCTTTCAGAAATTGAAAAAGAAATTCGTAAGCAACTGGAATCATGAGTCCCAAAGAACTGCTGGAGAAATATAAAAAAGGAGAGATCAGCCTGACAGAAGCTCTGGAACATTTTCCCGACCGCGGAATTGAAGAAATGGGTTTTGCCACCATCGACACCGACCGGTTGAGCAGAACCGGTCTGCCGGAAGTAATTTATGCCTCAGGCAAAACCGTGGAGCAGGTGAGTCTGATTGCCGAACGCATGTACCAAAAAGGAATTGATGTACTTGCCACACGCGCCACTCCAGCAATGTTTGAAAGCGTGAAACAGCGAATTCCGGGGGCTCAATACAACGAGCTGGCCAAAACCATTACTTACAAACAGAGCCAAACACCTGCAACAAAAGGCTATATTGCGATTGTTGCAGCCGGAACTTCCGACATTCCTGTGGCCGAAGAAGCCGTTGAAACAGCCCTTTTTCTGGGTAACCGCGTTGAAAAAATCTACGACGTGGGAGTGGCAGGCATCCATCGCCTGTTTCATCGCCTGGAATTGATCCGCAATGCGCGTGTGATTATCGTCGTGGCCGGCATGGAAGGCGCTTTGGCCAGTGTGGTTGGCGGATTGGTAGACAAACCGGTGATCGGTGTGCCCACCAGCATTGGCTATGGAGCCAATTTTGAAGGGCTGTCCGCTTTACTATCCATGCTCAACAGCTGTGCCAGTGGCGTTAGCGTGGTCAACATCGACAATGGCTTTGGCGCAGGCTGCCAAGCTTCACTAATCAATAAACTCTAAAGCAAACAAATAAAATGAACGAACTGTATTTACTATCTCTTTCAGCCGCCTCGCTAGGTTTTATTCATACCATTTTAGGTCCTGACCACTACCTGCCTTTCATTGTATTGAGTAAAGCCAGACAATGGTCGAGCAACAAAACAATGTGGATTACCTTTGTTTCCGGCGTAGGGCACGTTGCCAGCTCCGTCCTGATTGGTTGCCTTGGAATTGCCTTGGGAATCAGCCTCAACAAGCTCGAATCAATTGAAGCGATCCGCGGCGAAATGGTCGGTTGGCTGTTACTGGCCTTTGGACTGGGTTACTCCATCTACGGAATTTACAAATACCTGAAAAGTGTGCCTCACAGCCATCTACCAGCCTTTCTGGTTCCTAAAAAAGTAAGCGAATGGCAACATCTTTCTGCTGAAGAAAAAGAAGATAACACCAAGTTAACGCCATGGCTCCTGTTTCTCATTTTTGTTTTTGGTCCCTGCGAAGTGTTAATTCCCATGCTTATTTTCCCGGCCTATGCCCACAGCACCGTCGGCATGGTTACCGTATCCCTGATCTTTGGAATAGCCACCATTGGCACCATGCTATTAACCGTTTACCTCGGTCACAAAGGCAGCGCGATGGTTCGTTTTAAAAAGCATGAACGCTACCTGCATTTGCTGGCCGGCATGGTTATCCTGATAAGCGGAGTTGGCATTGTCTTTATGGGGTGGTAATAAGAGCCATACCTCCAAAGGATAAAGAACCATATTTAATCTCCGGAATAGTACATTGAGGTACGAGCTCAAGATGCTGTATTCTGGGGATTAACTTTTTACTCCAGAACCCCACTCCTTTAAACTCCAAAAAAAATACTACTTTTGTGTGGAACAGATCCGGACAAGCACCTTTCTCAAAAGGCAAGATTCTTATTCCTGATAGTTAGAAACACATTCCATTTTTTATATGAGATTTGACGATTTTGATTTACATGATGACATTCTAGATGCCGTTTTCGATATGGGCTTCGAAGAAGCCACTGCCATTCAGGAAAGCACCATACCGATTATTCTTGAAGGGCACGATTTAATTGCCTGTGCACAAACAGGAACCGGAAAAACTGCCGCATTCATTCTTCCTATTCTGGATAAAATAGCCAGCTACCCGGAAGGAAAAACCCGCGCTTTGGTTATTGCTCCTACACGCGAATTAGCCATTCAAATTGAACAGCAAGTGCAAGGCTTTGCCTATTATTTGGGCATCACCTCCATTGCCATGTATGGCGGTGGCGATGGCAGCGAGTGGGAACTTCAGCGTCAGGCGCTGAACAAAGGGGTTGATCTGATAGTCGCTACTCCGGGGAAATTAATTTCTTTTCTTGACAACGGAATTGCCCAACTGGACAGTGTTGAGTTTGTGGTGCTGGACGAAGCCGACCGTATGCTGGACATTGGCTTTTACGATGACATCATCAAAATTTTCAGCAACCTGCCGGAAAAACGACAGACCCTAATGTATAGCGCCACCATGCCACCCAAAATCCGCACGCTGGCGTCTAAAATTTTAACCGATCCCAAAGAGTTCAGCACAGCCATCAGCAAACCGGCCGAAGGCGTATTGCAAGCAGCTTATTTGTGCTTCGAAAATCAAAAAACGCCGCTGATTGAATCGCTGATTGAAGGCAAGGATGACTGCCAAAGCATCATCATTTTCAGCTCAACTAAGAAAAAAGTGTCGACGATTGCGCGTGCTCTTAAAAAGAAAGGGTTTATTGCAGAAGGCATCTCCTCGGATTTGGAGCAAAAAGAACGGGAAGATGTATTGATGCGTTTCAAAGCCCGTCAGATACGTATTTTAGTGGCAACAGATGTATTAAGCCGGGGCATTGACATTAAAGATATCAACCTGGTGGTTAACTACGATGTGCCAGGTGATGCCGAAGACTATGTGCACCGCATTGGACGTACGGCCCGTGCCAACACCACCGGAATTGCCCTGACCCTGATTAATGAGGACGACATGTACAAGTTTCAACAGATTGAATCGCTGATTGAAACCGAAGTCTTTAAAGCGCCACTTCCTCCACACCTGGGTGATGGTCCTGCTTGGAAAGTTAGCTCCAAAGGAAAGGGCAAAGGGAAATACGGCAAAAAGAAAAATTTTCGGGGAAAATCAGGAAAACGCAACTAAGTTCCAACCCCATTTAAAATAAAAGAACCCTCTGGAGTCAAAGCGCTCACAGAGGGTTTTTAGTTTATTCCGATCCGGAATCCCAAACAATCGGTTGGGGCTATACCACCTCAATCCCTTGTTTCTTCAGTAATTCCAGACCAACTTCTTTCAGTTTGTATTTTTGTATTTTTCCGCTGGCAGTCATCGGGTATTCTTTAACAAAGAAGATGTACTTTGGAATTTTAAACCGGGCAATTTTTCCACGGCAGTACTCCTTAATGTCTTCTTGTTCTAGGGTCATTCCTTCTTTCAGTTTGATGAATGCCCCCACTTGCTCTCCATATTTGGGACTGGGAATTCCGGCAACTTCTACCGATTCAATCTCCGGCATTTGGTACAGGAAGTTTTCAATTTCACGGGGATAGATGTTTTCACCGCCACGGATAATCATGTCTTTAATTCGTCCGGTGATCCGGTAAAACCCATCGGTAGTTTTCACGGCCAGGTCCCCCGAATGCAGCCATCCGTCTTCATCAATGGCATTTCGGGTAGCTTCCTCATTTTTGTAGTAGCCTTTCATGATGTTATAGCCACGACAGCAAATCTCTCCCTGCTCGCCTTCTTCGCACTCTTCTCCCGTTTCCGGATTGACAATCTTCACTTCTACATTCGGAAATTCAAAACCAACCGTTGTGGCACGTACTTCTGCCGAGTTGTGGCTGCGTGTTGCCGTCATTCCCGGTGAAGTTTCGGTTAAACCATACACACTGATGATGTCTTTACAGTGCATTTTGGTCATCACTTCCTTCATGGTCTCAATCGGACACAAAGCGCCCGCCATAATTCCGGTACGCAGCGAACTCAGATCAAACATGTTAAACATGGGGTGATTAAGCTCGGCGATAAACATGGTAGGCACGCCATGAAGCGCCGTACAACGCTCTTTCTCCACCGAGGCAAGCACCATCAACGGATCAAAATTTTCAGTAACAACCATGGTTGCACCATGACTAACAATCGCACAAACCGCTAAAACACAACCGAAGCAGTGGAAGAAAGGTACACATACCAACAAACGATCGTCGGCGGTAAATTTCATGCATTCGCCAGCCGAATAGCCGCTGTTCAGAATATTGTGATGCGACAACATGACCCCTTTGGGAAAACCAGTTGTCCCTGATGTATATTGCATGTTAACCACATCATGTGGATTCACCTTCAGCTTAGCTTCTTCCAACTCCAGGTCATCCAGATGCTCACCAAGCAAAATCAGTTCGGCGGTATTAAACATGCCCCGGTGCTTTTCCGGCCCAATGAAAATAACATTGCGAAGTTCCGGAAACTTCTCTGATTTGAGATGACAGCGGAGATGCGTTTTCAGCTCCGGCACCAACTCAAATATCATGTTGACATAGTCGCTGTCGCGCCAACCATCCACCAGGCACAGGGTATGAATATCTGCATTCTTCAGCAAATACTCCAGCTCGGCCAGCTTGTAGTTGGTGTTAATAGTCACCAGAACTGCTCCGATCTTTGCCGTTGCAAACATAAAAGTTAACCAATCCGGAACATTATTGGCCCAGATGCCCACTTTATCGCCAACGCCAACCCCGTTGAACATTAACCCTTTGGCCAGTTTATCTACCCGTTCGTTAAATTCGTGGTAAGTAAAACGCAGGTCGCGATCAGGATACACGATGAATTCCTGATCGGGAGTTTCGTAAGCATACTTCTCTAAAATTCCGCCTAGCGTGTAGTCGAGTAATTGCATTTTTCTTTCTTTTATAAATCGAAGCGTGTTTTAGTAAGGAGCATACACTACCGCCAATATTTTGGCTGGCTGTTTGTTTCCTGCATGCACATTGTGCGATACAATGGAGTCCAGGTAAATGCTGTCACCGGTTCCCAGTTGATACAGTTCTTTACCATAATTTATCTCGATTTGTCCTTCCAAAACATAGATAAACTCTTCTCCTTCATGCGATGATAGCATGTAATCCGATTGCTCTCCGGGTTCTATTTCTACGATAAATGGTTCCATGTTACGTCCTACTTTGTCAAATGCCAGCGACAGAAAATTCAGGTGTTCACGCGAGCCATTTTGCTGCGAGGTAAACCGAACGCCTTTTTCATGCTCGTTGGCACGCACAATTGCCGGCCCCAGGTTACTGCTGTCATCCAGGAAAGTTCCAAGACGAACACCCAAGGCCCGGGCTATTTTTATGAGGGGTGCCAGAGAAGGCAACACCTCACCTTTTTCTATTTTTTGAAGCTGATCAATACTGATATTCGTTTTTTCGGCCATGATTTCCAGGCTTACTTCTTTCATCTCACGAATTTGCTTTACTTTCTTTCCAAGATCATGTTTTTTTGCCATGCTGGTCCACTTTAAGTCTGGTCACAAATTTAATTTTATTTTTAAGCCAGACAAACCTGAACTTCCAAGAAACCGCTTATTTATCGCCATTTACATGACATTTAGAAACAATATAAATTTCAATCCGACTTGTGAAAAAATCCAGATTTTTACTAAAGAATTCATATCGAAGTGAATTAAAAATCGCAGGTATTTTGCTCAAAAAGCACACAAAATCAGAGATCATCCAAAAGTAAATGCCGCTTCTCCAGTTCAATAATGACCGCATCGAGGAATTTCGTAGCCATTAGCTTTTTGGCTTGGGCAATACCAACACGCCTCCCCACCCGCGAAGCCACCCGCAACAGGATCTTTTTCAGCAGGCTTTTTTGGCGCAAGCGGCCAATGATTTGGCTGGGAGCCTTATCGCCTTGTCCATGCCGTTCGCCATTCATGATGTTTTCCAATACTGCTTCAAACCGATCCTGCAGTTTATCTTCCAACTCCCGCAACTCCCGCACACTCATTTTAACCGAATCATAGGCAATACCAGTTTCTTCAGGCACCTGCTCCAGCAATCGACTTGTTCCATCCGGGTTTTCCACCACCCGCAAATCCGGGATAATCGGCAGAAAGACACCGGGTCCTTCATGCGCCGGAATCCGGAAGCGTTCTACATCACGGTATCCTGCCATCAGGATGGGATTGTTCTTTTCCAACGGAACGCTGAAATACTTTTGCAAAAAAAGCTGACAATTTCGCCGTCCCAATAAGAAGTCGTGCTCCCGGAATTCCTTTTTAAAGAACCCGGCAAAGCCGCCTAAACCACCACATGCTAAGGGAAAGCTCTGCTTTTCATGATTCTGATAACGGACAGGCAACACCATAAAACGGGTGTAGTTTTCCTCATCGTAAGCCTTAACCAACTCTTCCTCCTTAAACATCAATTGTTGCCGCATAGCATTCACCAACTCCGGAACGGCAAACTTAATCGCGTCCATGGGTTCGTTTTCCTCCACCATCCCCTGATCACTCGGAAAAGGATCAATCATAATCAGGGTGGTATCGAACGACGATGCAGACCGTTTTAACTCATAGTTGCGGGCTTCCATCTTTTTCCCTTCTGCCAGCAGGCAATCCTTGGCGCGACGTATCAAAATCTGGTCTGTCAGGCCAAAAGGTTCATTGTTGATCACCCCGCCATCCACATTCACACAGGTATAATCGTGTTCCGTTTCCAGTTTGAGATGCTCTTTCCCCGTGTTCAGAAACAAATTATCAAGCACATAACGTGGTGAACGGCTCAATTTACGGGGACTTAAGCCTACCGGGAATGCTCCGGTGGCAATGGCAGCATCAATCAATAATTCCTTATTAACTCCTTCTATACTATTAAACGACAAAGGAATCATGCCATTCCCTTCGTAGTGCCCATCTTCGGAAAGTTTGAAATGCGCCAAATCCTGGTGACGGGTCATGCGATGAACGCTTTCACCCAAAGCCGTTTTAAAGCGCAACTCATAATTGTACCCCCGCAAATTGGTTTGGGTGGTTAGAATTTCCAAATCCGAAGCAACATAAGGCCGGTCGACCTGTGGATCTTTAACTGCAGGATCAATCAAGCGGGAAGCGACTTTTTCAATAAAGCCAGAATCAAAAAGCGATTTCACTTCATGGCCCGGATGCCGAATGATATCTTCCGTATCCAGCATTTGCTCCATCATGTTTTGATACTCATTTTCGGTCAGGTTCACCCAGGCATCAAACAAGGGATTGCTGGCGGCTTCCGATGATTGGTAGTTGGCTGTTGTTACCGGCGGAAATCGTTGCTGAAAGGCACAAGAGCTAATCGCTGCGGTCATTCCTCCGGCCGAAGCTCCAGTAAGCACTTCGATGATCACATTATGCCGGGGAACTCCCGGCAAGTTCAAGTCTTTGGCTTTTTGCCAATGATCCAGCGATTCGAGCAAATAATCAATCACTCCAGCTGTGTAAGCGCCTGCCGAAACAGCACCGGCCATGCAAATACCAATCCGAATTGTTTTAGGTTCAGTCATACCACGTTTTTTTAGGGTTAACATTCAAAAGCATACTTGCTTTGCAGGGAGAAGATGTTGGACGAAGCCAACTTCACGGTTGGTCGGGCTAACTGGTTTTAGTACTAAAGATACAACATAAAAAGCAGACGAGTCAAATATAATCGGAGAATGGTTTCACCGCTCTGTCAAACGCAAAAACGGAAGACAACCATTAAGCCTATCTTCCGTTTACAAAGTCATTTTCAATCCCTTTTATCAGAACCAACGAAGGTATCTAAAATCCTGCCGGTGTGGTAATTTTTCGTTTTTGGGGAACATCCGAATGGCGTAATTGTAAGCCCCCGGATGAACCAGACGAAGGTTTAATTTATAAGTGGTCAGCCCATTTCCGGTTTTCACCAAGTCAAATTCCTTTCGCTCTACCAGTTCCGGTTCATCATTGAGGCCAGCCGTCTCAGTCATCACAATTTCCACGCCTACTTCGTCGGGCGACAGACCTTTCAAATCCAGAACCACCTGTGCCAGATATTCTTCTCCAATACGAATGGCGTTGGTAATACCATCTGCCATTTCAAGTTCCTTGAGCTCAATGCTCTCCCAGGTGGAGGCAACCTTATTCTTCCAGGCCACAATTTCCCGTGCTTCTTTAAAATCATCCGCTTTCAACCGATTGCCACGCGCTGCCTGCGGCACATAAAAGCGCTCCTGGTAATCCCGGATCATCCGGCTGGTTGTAAAGTTTGGCGCCACCTGAGCCTGTGTATTCTTGATGTAGCCAACCCACTCTTCAGGAATATTATCTGCGTTCCGCTTGTAAAAAGTCGGTACAATCTCATCCTCAAACAGGTTGTAAATTGTTTGCGCATCCAATTCATCCTGAAAGTCCTGAACATCGTAAGATCGCTCCAAAGGCAAAGCCCAACCGGCCCCTTCGTGGTAACCTTCCACCCACCAGCCATCCAATACCGAAAAGTGCAAGGTTCCATTCATCACTCCTTTTTCACCGCTGGTTCCGGAAGCTTCAAGCGGACGGGTTGGAGTATTCAACCAAATATCAACCCCCTGAAGCAATCGTTTGGCCAAATCCATATCGTAATTCTGAATGAATAGAATCTTACCCAGAAATTCGGGACGTTTGGAAATTTCGATAATGTATTTAATCAAATCCTGTCCGGCTTTGTCAGCAGGATGGGCCTTCCCGGCAAAAATAAACTGAACGGGACACTCGGGATTATTAACAATTGCCGCCAGACGATCGAGGTTGCGGAACAGCAAATGCGCCCGCTTGTAGGTGGCAAAACGCCGGGCAAAACCAATCGTCAATGCTTTGGGATTAAGACTGCTAATCACCTCTGTAATCAACTTGGGGCTTTCATTCCGCTTCACCCAGTTATCGGCAAAACGTTTCTTGATATACTCAATCAGCTTGGCTCGCAGGCTCTCTTTGAGTTCCCAAATTTCCTCATCAGGCACTTTATAAATCTTGTCCCATAAATCAGCATCCAGCTGGTTGCGGGTAAAGTTATCGCCAAAATATTTCTGATGAATGGTCTTCCACTCATTGGCAGTCCAGGTATCGTAATGAACACCATTGGTCACATAGCCAATATTCAGTTCTTCGGATAAATAGCCCTGATACAAGGGTTTTAAAATATGTTTAGAGACCTCGCCATGCAGCATACTAACACCATTGATGCCTTGGGACAGGTTTGCCGCCAAGAAACTCATGTTGAAATGATCTTCATGCGGAGCAGCTTTCCCAAGCATAATGAATTCTTCCCAGGCCAAACCAATTTTCGCCGGGAATTTATTCATATACGTGGCAAACAAATCCTGGTGAAACGAATCGTGACCGGCAGGAACCGGCGTGTGCGTTGTAAATAAGGTAGACGCCCGAACAATTTCCTTGGCTTCGGCGTAGGTCAGCTTACTTTCTTCAACCAAACCCCGAATCCGCTCCAGCCCAATCATAGCAGCATGCCCTTCGTTACAGTGGTAGATTTCAGCATCCCGATGGCCCAGTTTCTGCAGGGCGCGAATTCCCCCCAGACCAAGCAACATTTCCTGCTTCAGCCGGTTTTCATTATCTCCGCCATACAGGTGATGCGTTACAAAACGGTCGTTCTCACTGTTCGCATCAAAATCAGCATCAAGCAAATACAAGCTAACGGCTCCAACTTTCGCTTCCCAAACCTGCGCATAAAGCGTCCGTCCGGGATACTCCACTTCCACTTGGATCCACTTTCCGGCTTTGTCTAAAGCCGGCTGCACTGGTATTTTCGAGAACTGCTGTGCTTCGTAGTTGGCCATCTGGTCGCCTTGCAACGAAATGGTTTGTTTAAAATACCCATACCGGTAAAGCAGCCCTACAGCCACCAGGTTCGCTTTCGAATCGCTGGCTTCTTTCAGGTAATCACCCGCAAGAATTCCCAGGCCACCTGAAAATATCTTCAGGCTGTCATGTAAACCATATTCCATACTGAAATAAGCCACTTTGGGCCCTTCCCGTTGCTCCCGTTCCTTCTGGTAATTTTGAAAACGGCCATAAATTTGATTCATCGCTTCAAGGAAGGCTTCATCGCTTTCCAATTCGATAAAACGCTGGTAGCTCACCTGTTCCAAAAGCGTAATTGGGTTACGCTCACAGTCTTCCCATACATCTCCATCTATACTGGCAAATAATTCACTGGTTTCGGTATTCCAGGCCCACCAAAGGTTTTTACTTAACTCTTTCAAAGGAGTTAACTTCTCCGGCAAGTTCGACTCAACAAACAACTTTTTCCAATTGGGCATATCTACAACAGGTCGCTTAATATATCTTACACCTTCTGTCTTCATCTCCATCTAACAATTAATGTTTTACTAAACTCATTTCAAACTGAATCTTAAGCATGTTAATTTGAAAAAGCGTCCAAGCATACAACGCTTCCTTCAATTTCTCACAACGATCAGATTCACTGTCATTTCGCTATACTTATTTCTTGCTTTTTGCTTTTTTTATTGAAGTCGTTTTCGATTTAGCTGCGGCTTTTTTTCGTTTTTCCCGGCTTTGAAGCTGAGCAATCTCCAGCTCATATTTTTTTAACTTTTCTTCCTTCTCTCCCAAAACTTTATTGAGTGCAGCCAATTTGATTTCCAGCTCACTCTCTGGAACAAATGTATTGAGTCTTAGTTTAAAGTCGCTGTACACATTCATGAAATTGATAAACGCTTCATAAGGACTTTCATAAGGATTGAAGTAATTATGCACTTCTCCGTCAGAGAAAAATTTGGTACTCATGTAATAAAAGTGGTCACTTACCTGAAGGTAATGCCAGTCTTTATTCAAGGCTTCATCACTTACCTTGCTCATACGGTCTGCCAGCTGGTATACTTTATCGAAGGCCTCCTGCTGCATTTCATTGCCCAGCCAGGCAGTAATATCCCGCTCTTCGTCCGCCCACGAAATAGGATGTTGCACACTAACCGCCGAAACTGGCTGAAACTCATCAGCGATTTCGGAAGGCGTTGCAAAACGGAAATTGGATTGGCTGAACACCGCCTGGGGCAAATGCTCCATAAAGCGAAAAATACCGGATTCCTCAGATTGACGTTCGCCAAAGGCTTCATAGTTCATAAACAGGTTGATAATTTCATCCTTCTTATCATGATTGATCCAACGCACAAATTTCTCGGCCGTCAAAGGGTATTCATTCCATGCCTGGTTGGAAAAGCGAAAAGCAATGTCATCGCTCAATTTGTGGTTGCGCATCAATACCTTTAGTCTGGGCTTAATTGCATTGCAATACAAAAAGTTGGGCGACTTCCAACCCAGAATATGTTTGGCCCCTTCGGTTAACATGGCTTTAAAGCCCATATCAGCCACCATGGCACCTATTTCATCGGAATAAACCAGTTCGGTATTCCTAAAAACCTGCGGTCTCTGCCCAAAATAATGCTCAATGGTTTCGCTGTGTTTTTGCACCTGTTCTTCAAAAAGCTCCTTGCTTTTCAAGGCCACCAGTGAGTTGGAATAAGTTTCGGCCAAAAACTCCACCTGTCCGGTTTGGGCCAATTCCTGAAAAGACTGCAGCACCTCGGGCGCATACAGTTCAAACTGTTCCAGCGCAGTTCCGGTAATGGAAAAGGCAATTTTAAATTTTCCTTTATGCTTTTTAATGAGCTCAAGCATCCGTTTATTGGTCGGCAAATAGCAATGGTCAGCTACTTTTCGAAGAATGGTTTCATTGGCATAATCATCGTAGTAGTAATGATCATTTCCAATATCGAAAAAACGGTAACGACGGTAACGAAAAGGCTGATGAACTTGAAAATAAAAACAAATGGCTCTCATATCTTTTGTCTTTTTAATCGTTTTGTAATGCTTGGTAATACACATCGCGAACATTTTTAGCAGAGTTTTTCCACTGCAAACTGTCCACTTCTTTTTTTCCATGTTTCATAAACATGTTCCACATTCCCGGGTAGTTCAGCAGGCCGTATATGGCATCGGCCATGGCGTGCACATCCCAGTAATCTGTTTTGACGGCATATTTCAGAATTTCCGCAACACCTGACTGGTTTGAAATAATAACCGGCACATTGGTCTGCATGGCTTCAAGCGGCACAATGCCAAAAGGCTCCGACACGGATGGCATGACAAACACATCGCTCATTCGGAACATATCAAAAACATCATCCCCTTTTAGGAAGCCCGTAAAGTGAAAGTGATCCGCGATTTTCAATTCAGCAGCACGTTTCACCATTCGGTTCATCATATCTCCGCTTCCGGCCATCACAAAACGAACATTTTTCATTTGCTTCAGCACCAAATTGGCTGCCTCCACAAAATATTCCGGTCCTTTTTGCATGGTAATGCGCCCCAGAAAAGTGACGATCTTCTCATCGACTCCTTTCTTCAGGCGGATTTTGTCTTCCCGGCTTAAGGGTTCCACCGCATTGTAAACCGTGGTTACCTTCTGCGGATCAATGCCGTATTTTTCAATCACAATCCGGCGGGTCATGTTGCTCACCGTAATAATTTTATCAGCGGCCTGCATGCCGCGTTGCTCGATTTCAAACACCTGAGGATTTACACTTCCGCCACTCCGGTCAAAGTCAGTGGCATGCACATGAATCACCAGCGGCTTTCCACTAACCTCCTTGGCGGCAATGCCTGCCGGATAAGCCAGCCAGTCATGCGCATGAATCAGGTCAAACTCCTCGTCGCGGGCAATCACCTCAGCCACCAGCGAATACTTGTAGATTTCGTGCAACAGATCATTGCCATATGTTCCGGTAAACTCCAACCGTCCTTCTTCATTGGTTTCAACAAAGCGCGTCTTTTTTGAATATTTCTTACTGCTTAATTTCCAGAATTCTTCCGGATCCATGTAAGGTACCATGCCGGATTCTACTTCGTAATAGTCAATTTTACGCTGAAGGTCCCGAAACTGAACTTGTTTTCGGGTAATGGGGACTTCGTTCGCTCCGATCAGTTTCATGCTTGATTGATCCTCGTCACCATGCGCCTTGGGAACAACAAAAATGACTTCCACATCCTTGTATTCTGCCAGCCCTTTGGTTAATCCATAACAAGCTGTACCTAAACCTCCGGAAATGTGTGGAGGAAACTCCCAACCAAACATTAAAACTTTCATAAATATTCCGTTTTTCAGTTATTCGATAAATTTAAGAGCCATTTTATAGGCACGAATCAAGGCAGAAACACTCCAGGCCTGCGATATCGCTCCCTTCCCTTTGTGTGGCGGATTACCATTATAATTCTCAGGAATGGTACCAATACAATGCTCTGTCATTTCTTCTTCAAACCCCTCAATTATTTTTTTGACAAAGGGCAAACCACCTCTTTTATGAATTTTCAGGTACCCCTCAACAAAAAACTGCAACAACCAAGGCCAAACCGTTCCCATGTGCAATGTTTTCTCCCGCTCAGCCACACTTCCAGCACAAATTCCCTCATAGTCATTGCTCTCGGGCGACAAAGTCCGCAAGCCTCTGGGTGTTAACAGCTGTTGCTTGGCAACACTGAGGATTTGTTTTTGCTTTTCCCGATCCAAAGGGCTGTAGTCAAGCGCTGCGGCAATGACCATGTTGGGGCGAACCGACCAGTCTTTCTTATCGCCTCGCACGCTGTCGGCCAAATAGCCATGTTCTTCGCACCAGAATTCCTGAATGAAGGAATCAGCGATCTGCTTGGGCAAAGCCTCCCACTCTTTCACAAAGGCCTTGTCGCCCACAGCCTGCGCCAGTTCAAGGGCAAAACAAATTGTGTTGTACCATAAAGCATTCACCTCAACAGGCATGCCGGCACGTTGTACCACCGGCTTTCCGCCAACATAAGAATCCATCCACGTCAAGGCCATGTTTTCAGCTTCCCCTTCAATCAAGCCCAAGTGGTTCATCCGAATGTTGAAGTTGGTTCCATTGCGATAAGCATCCAGAATTTGCTTCATCGCCTGCCCGTACTTTTCCCAGATATAATTGCTGTTTTTCACCTCATTGGCATATTGTTGCAAGGCCCAGAAAAACCAAAGCGGCGTATCCATGCAATGGTAAGCCGGATGTCGCTTCCCATTCACACAGGGAAACAAGCCATCTTTAAGATACTTCAACTGGGTGTCAACCACGGCTTCAAACAAGTCTGTCTTTTCTAGGTCAAGCGTCAGGCCGGGCAACGCAACAAAGGTTTGGCGTGGCATGTAGCCATACCAGGGGAAACCGGCCACCAGATCCGCCGTTTGTCCTTTGAATACAAAGAACTGCTGTCCGGCATTCACCAGGCTGCCAATAAAGGTATCACGGGGATGTCGTTTATTGAGCTCACGGGTAAACCGGGTTTTCAAAGCATTGGCATTCACTTCGCTGGTAGAGGCTGAAAAAACAATGCTTTCTCCTTTTTCTATCGGCACTTCAAAATAACCCGGCACAAATAAATCTTCCTGATAATCATATCCTCTGTTTTTCTCTTTCAGGTATTCAATATTGTTGTACCAGTCAGGTACCGCAATAAACTCGGCAGGTTTTGAAAATTGCATGTGCAAAAACGGATAGCCCTCATACAGTTTCATTTTTATTCCGTTGGGCACCTTCTGATACTTGGTGTTGGCATACAGGTTGGCCTTACTCAACTGATGCACACTCCGAAACGCCAAAAAAGGCTTAAACCTCAACACGGTAGGCGAACTGGCCTCCTTAAGGGTGTACCGGGTAAGTACCTGCTGCCCCTCAGGAACCAAAATTCGCTCCTTATGAAGAATGACCCCGCCAACCCGAAACGTTGTTCTTGGGATGCGGTCAATCACAAAGTTCCGGATGTATTTATGTCCTTTGGGCTCATAATAATCATCGCCATATTTGTGAATTCCCAGGTTGAATTCAGCACCACGCTGAACAACGGTCTCATCAAAAGCTGAGAGCAGTACATGCCGGTCTCCGTCTAGTTCATCCAGCGGACAAACCAGCAGTCCATGGTATTTTCGGGTGTTGCATCCGGAAATAGTTGTACTTACATACGAACCTGTCCGATTGGACCGGAGTACTTCTCTTGACAGGGAATACTCCAGGTTCACTAAACGACTTTTATCAAATTTTAGGTAGCTCATAGTTCCAGACTTTGGGCTTTATCAATTGAGTAATTTCTATTTGTCTGAACAGGCGATCAGAAAGCCAGCGAGGCTATGCACAAATGTAAAGAAAGAAACCGGTTCATTTACCGGCTCTCTGCTGATAACCAATCCATTCCTGTTCAAAGTGTTTTTTTTCACTTTCTAAATTAAGAAAAGGAAAAATTTCCAATAATTTACTGATCTCTTTTAAGTTATATAACAGAAATTTCGCGTAAGCCTGAGCATCTTCATTTTGCGGACGATGCTCGCGGGCCTTCACAATCTTCATTACCTTTTTATTGACTTCCAGGCTTTCCTTGCTCAGCATTTTTGAGCAGAACTTTTGCCAGATGTGCTCTACCGCCTGCTCACTAATATGCAACATATCAGGCGCATAAAACCGATAATCACGTAGTTCATCCATCACAATCTCGTAGGATGGGAAGTAGGCGCATTGCTCTTCTCCGAAGCCGGTTACCAACCGGTCGATGGCCAGCAACAAGGTGGCTTTGCTAAGCTGATTCTCCACGGCACCATCTTTCCAGTGGCGTATTGGACTGACTGTGAAGAGGATCTTTAAGTTTGGGTTAAATTTCCAAAGCGCTAAAATCAGCTCCCGGTATTCTTCCACAATTTCGCCCGGCGTCAGGCGAAGTCGCTTAAAATCAGCAGCCGGCAACTTGTGGCAGTTTGACACGATTTCGCCGGTTCGTTTCAACTCATAAATCCAGGCAGTCCCCATCGAAAGAATCAAAAAATCGCTTGTTTTCAAATGCGCTGCCGACTGAGCCAATTGCCGGTTCATACCATCCAGCGCTTCCTGCTTATCGGTAGAAGAAAAGCGGCTGTGATGGTCAAAACTGTGCCACACGCCCTGGTGCTCAAATAAGTCGTCGGCGGTATATTGTTTTTCCTCCATCAGCAAGCGAAGACTTTTGGCCAACGATTGCGGATTGTATAAAATTCCAAAGGGATTCAGATCCACCTGAAACTTGAGCCGCTGCATTTTTAGCCCAATATTTTCAGCAAAACAGGATCCTGCCATCATCAGCTTCGACTGATGATTAATCTCCCATCCAAAATCTTTTAATTTAACTTCTGTAAAAAACTGATTCATATTATCGTATTCGTTTAAACGCTTCTCTTCTTAAGACCAAGGCTGTTCGTGCCGGTAAGTAGAGATGCAAATAGTGCTGACTCGCGAAGCCGGCTGACGGCCGCGTAAAATAAGTCATTCGTTGGTCAATGCGTTCCTGTCCTCCAAAGCGTTCCTCATCGGTTGTGAAAATGATTTTGAACTTGGACGGCTCAGAAGGAATTCCATAATCGGTAAAAGACTGGGTTGGATGAAAATTGAAGACCATCAGGAAATCGCCCCGCTGGTAACTCAAAATCTTATCCATCTTATTGTCATAACGCCAATTCACTTCCGGAGTTTCCAGCAAATGCTCCTGCCGTACCCACTGCATCATCACCTGGTCAAAATCAGCCAACAAGTGGTAACGCAACTCCGTATTGTCGGTCAAACTCCAGATTCGTCGGGCATGCTTGTACGACCAGTCATTTCCCTGCCGCGGAAAATCAATCCACTCGGGATGCCCAAACTCATTGCCCATAAAATTGAGGTAAGCTCCGCCGGCACAGGTCACCGTGGCCAGCCTTATCATTTTATGCAAAGCCATTCCCCGGTCAACAATCATGTTCGGCTGATCTTTCCGCATGCTATAATACATTTCCTTGTCGAGCAAACGGAAGATCAGGGTCTTGTCACCCACCAGTGCCTGGTCGTGCGACTCGGCATAACTCACTACCTTCTCGTCCATGCGCTTCGAGGTGAGCTCATGAAAAATCTGCCCCATATCCCAGTTATCATCCGGCACCTCCTTAATCAGCTTGATCCAAAAATCGGGCACGCCCATAGCCATCCGGTAGTCAAAGCCATAGCCTCCCTCATCAATGGGCGTGGCCAGCCCGGGCATGCCACTCATTTCTTCGGCAATCGACAGCGCATTGGGTGCCACTTCGTGAATCAGCTTGTTGGCCAAGTAGAAATAACTGACCGCTTCTGGGTCCACGCCTCCATCGTAGTAATCGTCATATTTTGTAAAGGCTTTACCCAGCCCATGATCGAAATACAGCATGCTGGTTACCCCATCAAAGCGAAAGCCATCAAACTTAAAGTCTTCAAGCCAGTAGCGAATGTTGGACAGCAGAAAATGCAAGACTTCATTTTTACCGTAATTGAAGCAGTAAGAATCCCATGCCGGATGCTCGCCCTTGGCGCCGGAATGAAAAAACTGGTAGCGGGTACCATCGTAGTTACCGAGGCCCTCCATTTCATTCTTTACCGCATGCGAGTGGACCAGGTCAATAATAATCGCCAGCCCCATGCCATGCGCTTCATCAATCAGCTGTTTCAACTCTTCGGGCGTACCAAAACGCGAGGAAGGCGCAAAAAAACTGGAAACATGGTAACCAAAACTTCCGTAGTACGGGTGTTCCGGTATCGCCATCAACTGCACCGTGTTGTATCCGGCAGCTTTGATTCGAGGTAAAACCTGCTCGCGAAATTCATTGTAGGTGTGTACCCGTTCTTCTTCGCCGGCCATGCCAATATGGCTTTCATAAATCAGCGGCGCTTCATCGGTTCGTTTGTAATCCGGGTGCTTCCATTCAAAATCCTTCTCCTGAATCCACACCTGTGCATTGAAAAGCTTGGTGTGCTCATCCTGCACCACACGCTTGCTCCAGGCCGGAATTCGTTTTCCACTTCCTCCATTCCAGTGCATGGAAAAGGCATACAACTGTCCGTGCCTCAACTGCTCTTCCCCCAACACCAGTTCCCAGCCTCCATCACCAATCCGGTTCAAGCGGTAGGCTTCCTGCTCTTCCCAGTTGTTGAATTCGCCAATCATAAAAATCTGCGAAGCATTGGGCGCCCAATCGCGAATCACCCAACCGTCTGCTGTTTTATGCAAACCATACCAATGATGTCCGCTGGCAAAGTCGCGCAACGAGCCTTGCTGCGTGAGCTCATGTTCTTTTTCGCGGGCTTGATTCAGGCGTTCCACAATAACCGCAGCATGCGGCTCCAGGTATCGGTCGTTCTTAACAAGTTGAGGTAATTCCATAGTTGAATGCTTTCTCTAAAGATAAAAAATTGCGCGATAGCTTCCCCTAAAGTCACTTTTAAATCAACAATAAATTATTCATCCATGTTTTCTGAAGAATTAACCAAAACCTATTATTGAACAGTCGATAAAATTTCATCCACAACTTAATTCCGCTTATCTTATACAACAAAAGCTGAATGGATGCCAACATGAAAACACTATTTAAAGCCACACTCTATTTTGTATTGATCGCCCTTGGAATCATCCTGGTGGCCACCCTCATTTTTAACAGCTATTACAGGCTGGTGAACAAGCGAGCGGAAAAAGAACTGCAGGCAGTATCCTTATTAACTGTTGACGGGCTTCAGTTTCGTGACCTGAATAAGAACGGAAAGCTTGATCCTTATGAAGACCGCCGCCAGCCGGTGGAGGTTCGGGTGGACGATATTCTGAAACAAATGACACTGGAAGGAAAAGTTGGTTTGATGTGGCATCCGCCAATTGGCATTGACGACGGAGGTGAGCTTCAAGCTAAACCCAGCATCCTCAGCCCGGTTTCGACCTACGACGCCATCATCCACCGAAAGCTTAATCATTTCAACCTGTTTGCGGTTCCCGGAACACGGGAGCTGGCACTCTGGTCGAACAAAATCCAGCAACTGGCCGAGAAAACACGGCTGGGCATTCCGGTAAGCATCAGCACCGACCCGCGACACGGCATTCAACCCGATACCGAACTATTGGGGGGAAACTGGTCGAGATGGCCGGACCCCATTGGGCTGGCAGCTACCCGCGACTCGGCGCTGGTGGTTGAGTTTGGACGCATCGCCAGCCAGGAATACCGTGCCGTAGGCATCCGGACAGCCCTGCACCCCATGGCCGACCTGGCCACCGATCCGCGCTGGGCCCGCATCAACGGCACCTTTGGCGAAGATGCCCAGCTGGCCGCCCAAATGACCGCGGCTTATATTTACGGCTTTCAGGGCGATGAGCTGGGCCCCAGCAGTGTGGCCTGTATGACCAAGCACTGGCCGGGTGGCGGCCCCCAGGAAAACGGCGAAGATGCCCACTTTCACTATGGCAAAAACCAGGTTTACCCCGGCAACAATTTCAAGTATCATTTAATCCCCTTTCAGGCTGCCTTAAAAGCCAACACGGCCATGATCATGCCCTATTACGGCATTGCGGTGGACCAGACCAACGAAAATGTGGGCATGAGCTTCAACAAGGAAATCATTACCAAGCTGCTGCGCGAAGAATACGGATACGATGGCGTGGTATGTACCGACTGGGGCATCATTGAAGGGTTTTCGTTTCTGGGGTACGAATTGGTGGAAGCCAAAAACTGGGGCGTAGAGAAACTTCCGGTTGAAGAGCGGATTGCCAAGGTCATTCGTGCCGGTGTTGACCAGTTTGGCGGCAACATGCATACCCGCCAACTGCTTCGGCTGGTTCGGAAAGGCGAAATTTCAGAAAAGCGAATTGATGAATCGGCCCGCCGCTTGCTGCACGCCAAATTTGTGCTGGGCTTGTTCGACGATCCTTTTGTTGATCCGGACCGCGCGGTTGAGATTGTCAACCAGGAAGCCTTTGCTGCCAAGGGGAAGTTAGCCCAGCGCCGATCACTGGTGCTGCTGAAAAACAAAGCAAACGCTACTGGCACGCCGATCCTTCCGCTGCAAAAAGGAATTAAGGTGTACACCGAGAATATTGCTCCCGCAGCAATTGCAAACTATGCCCAGCCAGCCAAACTGGATGAAGCCGATGTGGCCATCCTGCGCCTGAGAACGCCTTTCGAAGAGCGGGATGACGATTTCATGGAGAATAAGTTCCACCAGGGAAACCTGAATTTCCCGGAACCCGAGCTGACCCGGATCCTGAAGATCATACAGCAAAAACCCACCATTATTTGCCTGTATATGGACCGCCCGCCGGTGATTCCCGAAATCAGCCGCCAGTGCAGTGGCCTGCTCGCCGACTTTGGCGCCCAGGATGATGCCGTGCTGGACATTTTGTTTGGAAACATTACCCCAACAGGAAAGCTGCCTTTCGAAGTGCCATCGTCCATGGAAGCAGTAAGCGCCCAAAAGGAAGACCTGCCCTACGACTCAAAAGACCCCTTGTTTCCCTTTGGCTTTGGACTGACTTACGAGTGAGGAAGAGTGACAGTTGATAGTTCTCAGTGCATGAGTGCATGAGTACATAAGGACTTGGACTCGTAGGTTTGTCGATTTTTAATGACTTTAGTAAACACCACCTACTCCTTTCTCCTCCTGCCAAGGAGGAGAAAGGAGTAGGTGGTTGTTGGGAATTTTAGTTCGGAGTGCATAAGTCAGTTAAATTACATTTTTGCTTTTCGCTCCTTAACTTTCTCAATTTCCTCAATAATATCCTGTGGGTATTCATAAACCCAGCGATTTTCAAAATGAAGAACTTCAATCCCATTCTGTTTCATAAATGCGTCTCGTTCACGATCTTTCTCTTCAGCATGGTATCCGGCGTGCGTTTCTCCATCCAGTTCAATGGCCAGCTGAAGTTCCGGGCAATAAAAATCAAGAATATAATTTCCGATGGAATGCTGTCGTCTGAATTTTAGCTTAGCAACTTGTTTGTTTTTTAGCAGTTTCCACAAGCTTGCTTCAGCAGCCGTTGAATGACTACGTAAGCCTTTGCGGTAATTCTTCAGGTAGTTATGGTTATTAAGCCTGACCATTTTTTTATTGAAGTTCTGAAAAATACGGGAATTAGTCAAGCTCCTTATTTGCTGCATGTTTTGACCACCCCGTCCCCGACAAGTCGGGGCCACCCCTCCTTGGCAGGCGGGGAAATGGGCCTGAGCCGGACAGTTGAGTTTCGATGCTGAATGCATGTGTTTATCGGTCTAAAAAGTTGA
>NZ_JBNGOT010000021.1:0-53039 GCF_050589705.1 Sunxiuqinia rutila | reverse complement strand
AACTATTTCTATCTTTTACCTTGAATTCGGTATTACAAATATACAAACATTAAATGGTTCTATGCAATACAAAGTACTATCTTTTTTGAAAATATTTTTGCAAAAACAGACTAACGGACTGATTTAATGCAGTCTAGCGATCGATTGGTTTTAATCTTTTTTTCGAAGGATGGAGCAAAAGGGCTTGAAATCACTAAAATGGACTTCCTTTTCATGCCCGAAGACAACAAAAAAACAGCAATGAGAGGGGAAAAAAGAAGAAAAAAAGTGCAGGCAGAAAAGAATGAACCTTTCCTTAGAAAGGTGAAAGGCTGCCCGAAAACAATCGGGCAGCCTTTCTGCTGTTGTTAAAATTTATTTCCTATTCACTCGTTAGAATGAATAACGTACGCCTACTTGCAATTGCCAGCACTGGTTATAATTATAGTAGGTTGAGTACGTTTTTGACAAATAGTTTCCATCAGAATCTTTTGCCATTGAGAAGCTCGGTTTATTATTGGCATCGGCTCCTTCGTATCTTAGAATCTGTCCATTATTGGCTTCAAACATGTTTTTTTCAACCCCCCATTTGCTGTTCAAAAGGTTTCCAAAATTTAAGAAGTCAAGCGTGAACTCCAACGTATTCATTGTATTTCCAACTTTTACATAGTATTCGCGTGCAATGCGGAAATCAAACTGGTGTACCCAAGGAGCGCGGGCTGCATTCGCTTCAGCATACTCTCCCTTATGATTTTTCAGATAACGATCTTGCTCAACAAACTTGAAGAAAGCATCCTCATCAGCTGTACTTACAAAATTGATCTCCCCTTTGGAACTTGGGATATAAATCAAATCTGTTGCATAACCATCGTTATTCATGTCATTCGAATAAGTAAAGCTATACTCCCCTGCGGAATACCCGGAATAGAACAGATTAATAACAGTGGCTGATTTCAAGCTAGTATTCAACCAAGGAATTTTGTACGAAACAGAAGCAATGGCCTTGCTAGGCACCACGTATTGCGAACGTTGAACTTCGGGAAGATGTGGACCATTCACCTGAATAAGTCCATTGTAAGCCGAACCGGCATTACTACCTGGCATACCCGAAATTTCTTTGGATTCGGTGTAAGTATAAGCAGCCATCAACCTCAAATCTTTTGTTGGCTCTGCTCTAACAGTAATGTTTCCAATTGCTCCCCATCCATCATTTGTATTCGACAACACATAAGCGTTTTTCGAAGTATAGGTGATATCATCTCTTTCCGGATAAATATACCTGTTATCCGGTCCACTGAACTGCTGCCAGGTATCATCAGGCTGTTTCAGGTTATAGTTTTTCAGCATCACACCATTAATGGTATTGGTGTAAATCCCCTCTACAGTAACCGACATCGGGAATGATACAGGAAGATCAAAATCTAAAGCCAGCGAAGACTTCCACACTTGAGGCATTTTAAAGTCCGGATCAATGGCGTTGATATCGCGTGGCAAGGCGCCTTGATCTGGCGTAATGGTATTGGGCAGGTTCAACCTTGAAATCATTTCGCTTACATCAGTAATCATAGGTCCGGCCAAAGAGGCCAAAACAGGATCAACATCTGTTACGGCACCATCAGAATCGTAACGGGTTACAGCGGCATAGCTGCCCTGTACCATTCCGGAGTTGGTTGGCATGTTGGTAAAGAAAACCAAGGGCAAACGTCCGGCAAAAATACCAGTACCTCCGCGCAGTTTCAGGCTTTGATCTCCTTTAACATCCCAAGTAAACCCAACTCTGGGCGACAGCTGAACCTTGGCATCGGGCCATTCGCCGGTATCAATCTTCTTCCCGCCAAAGTTCAAATCATAAATGGCATTGTTCCGAAGAACATTGTCTTCATACTTCAGGTAATCAGCACGGATCCCGTAGGTCAGTTTAAAGTCTGAGTTCACATTCCACTCGTCCTGCGCATAAAGCCCAAATTGATTAAACGCCACTTCTGCAGCCGGACTTTTCTCTCCGTCATAACCATAGGTTAACGCGAAATCGCGTGGTGCAGCCTGATTCAGGAAATCCTCAATACTGGCATAGCGATAATAACCTGTTCCGTTACGCATGTAAGAATTGTTGGCCATTTGGTGCTCAAAACTTACCCCAGCTGTAACTTTATGGCTTCCCAAATAGAAAGTAGCATTATCAACAATGGTGAAGATGTTATTATTTACCCCGTTGTTCCATGTAAACAACTCATAACCTGCCGATATGTATGGCTCCAGTATCTGCTGTCCCTCAGCATTTACCCCATTCATAATGTCGATGAACGGAAATGGAGAAGACTCTGAACCCCGAACATCCTGAATTTTGGTATAAGTAGTCAGGAATTTATTCGAAATTTTTTCAGAAATGCGGCTGTTCAAATCCAATGAAAATGAGTTCACAATGTTATCCATTGAATAAATGGAGTTGGAAAAAGCCATGGAGTATTGAGAAATACGATCCATTGAGCGATTACGGAACCCCGCATCGTTTGAGTTGCCATTCGTTGGGTTCCAAGCCTGATTTTTGGTATAGTTATAACGCAAACTCAGTTTATTGGCTTTATCAATGTTCCAGTCGATGCGAGCCAACAGCTTTTTATTGCTTTCGTCAGCCGGATAACTGCTGTACGAACCCGGATCATAGTCATAATTATCAATCAGGTGCTTCCGAACGCGCTCCATATCAGCAATGCTGGTGCGCGAAAGCGACAAGCTTTCGTTTGCCACGCCATTTTCCGAAGGTCTCCAGTTTACAACCTGTCCCGGACGAACCTCATACTCCCCATTGACAAAAAAGAATAATTTATTTTCGATAATCGGACCTCCAAAGGTGGCTCCGTAAATCTTTGTCGATTCTTCATCACGCTCTCCAAAGTCAATATCTCCAATATTGTTACCGCGCATATTCTGGTTGGTAAAGTAGTGATAAGCCGATCCTTTGAAAGTATTGGTTCCTGATTTGGTGATGGCATTAACACCACCTCCGATGAAGTTGGTTTGACGAACATCGAAAGGAGCAATAACCACTTGCACTTCCTCAATCGCATCCAACGAAATCGGATTGCCACCACCAGGAAGATTTGAACCCAATCCAAAATTGTTGTTAAAGTTGGCACCGTCAACCGTGAAGTTGGTTGAGCGGCCATCGCCACCGGCAAAACTCATTCCATTGGCATAGGGCGAAATACGTGCAATGTCCGAAATACTTCGATTAATGGTAGGCATTGCGTTCATTTGTTCGTTCGATATATTGGTCGTAGCCCCGGTCTTGGTCGTCCGGAAAGGCGAGGCTTGCGTACCAAGCACCACCACTTCTCCTACATCAACCGAGCTTTCCTGCATTGTAGCATTCAAAATGTAAGTTTCACCCAAGAATAGTCTGATATCAGTGAAAGTTCCTTTATTGTACCCAACAAAAGATACTTCAACCCGGTAAGGCCCGCCGGATCTCATCCCTTGCAGATCAAACAAACCTTCTTTGTTGGTAATGGTCCCGTACTGAGAACCTGATGGTTCATGAACAGCCAGGACAGTTGCACCCGGCAGTCGTTCACCTGATTCAGTCTCAACAGTTCCAGTCATTCCTGCAGTAGTTATCTGCGAAAAAACCGGAGAAGCTGCAAACAGCATCAAAGCGAATAGCAAAGTGTAATTTTTTAGTTTTGTTTTCATAGAAAATGGATTAAGATTAGTTACAAATAACACAAAAACATATTTGTCAATAATTAACAACTTGTTACAACTTTGTTAAAAATAATTACGATAAACAAAGACCATCCTTCTCCAAGCAAAATCAAAAGATTCTACAAATTACAATTTTATGGTTTATAAAAATATAAGAGCAATCACATGTTCATATCTTTCGCCCCATTGTAGATAAGTTTTTTGTTAGCCAAAAAATCGAATAAGCCGTTCTTCCTTCCATTTTACCTCACGAACACTCTTTTTAGCTTAACAGGTTGCAGAAAATGCCAAACAAAGACAGCAGCTTTTTCCCGTCCTTCCTGACCAAAACCATATTCCAAAAGTTTACAGGCTGTTAAACACGTTTTTTCTGCTTGCTTTTAAAGAATATTTTTAGGATTTTTGCTTCCCTACCGGTACCAACCAGTTAGGCTAACAAACGATAAACACTTATAATGAAAAACTATTACTACTCAATTACGCTGCTACTTGTGCTTTTAATAGGCCATTCATGCACCAGCAAATATAACGACGTTCCTTTTGAAGAGCCCAATCCAAAGCCCTGGGAAGATCCTGAGATTGTTCAAATTAACAAAGAAGCTCCCCGGGCTCACTACATTCCCTACACTACCATTGAACAAGCAGTTCAGGATGAGAAATGGGAATCGCCTTACCTGGCTTCACTGAATGGGACTTGGCAATTTCACTTGGCGCAAAACCCCGATGAACGCCCATACTGGTTTTTCAAAAACGACTACGACACCCGTGACTGGCAGGAAATTAAAGTGCCTTCCAACTGGGAAGTTGAAGGGTTTGATTACCCCATTTACACCAATGTAAAATATCCGCACGCCAAAACGCCACCACTCATTCAAAAAAATTACAACCCCGTTGGCTCCTATAAACGCACCTTTAAGATTCCTTCAGACTGGACGGACAAAGAAGTTATTTTGCACTTCGGAGCCGTTAGCTCAGCCATGAATGTGTGGGTAAATGAGCAATTTGTGGGCTACAGCGAAGACAGCAAAACTCCTGCTGAATTCAACATCACTCCCCTCCTGAAGAGCGGAAAAAATACACTGGCTGTAGAGATTTTCCGATGGAGCGATGCCAGCTACCTTGAAGACCAAGACTTTTGGCGCCTTAGCGGAATGACCCGCGATGTATTCCTGATGGCTCGTAACAAGCAACATATTCAGGATTTCAGCGTGAAAGCTGGCTTGGATGAGAATTACAACGATGGTCACCTGGCGCTGCAGGTTGAACTGGCCAATGTGCAGGCCGAAACCAAAAACCTGACTTTACAGGCTGAACTTTTAAATGGCGATAAGTCTCTGGTCAGTTTTGAACAGGAAGTTGAACTGAGCAGCACCGGCCAGATGCTTCCTTTTGAAGCAACCCTTCCGAAGGTGAAAAAATGGTCCGCCGAACATCCGAACCTCTATTTACTGTTGATCAAACTACAGGATGCCAATGGCAAAACTCTGGAAGTTCTTCGTCAGGATGTTGGTTTCCGAACAGTGGAAATCAAAGACGCCCAACTGATGGTAAACGGAGTCCCCATTCTGGTTAAAGGAGTCAATTTACACGAACACCATGATGTTACCGGGCATGTGATGGATAAAGAAACGATGTTGAAAGATATCGAGCTCATGAAAACCCACAACATCAATACCGTTCGTACATCACATTATCCCCAACCCGAATTGTGGTACAAACTCTGCAACCAATATGGTTTGTATGTGATTGACGAAGCCAATATTGAGTCACATGGAATGGGTTACGGCAAAGAGTCGCTGGCCAAAGACCCCATTTGGGGTAAGGCGCACATGGACCGGACGGTCAACATGTATGAGCGCGACAAAAACCAACCTTCCATCATCACATGGTCATTGGGTAATGAAGCCGGAAACGGGGGCAATTTCATGGCTACCTACAAGTTTCTGAAAGAAGCTGACCCGACACGCCCGGTTCAGTATGAGCAAGCGCACGGCGGCGAAAATACCGACATCAACTGTCCGATGTATGCATCCATTGGTCATATGGAAAACTACGCCAAATCCAATCCTACCAAGCCCTTGATTCAATGCGAATACGCGCATGCCATGGGAAACAGTGTTGGAAACTTGCAAGACTACTGGGACGTGATCGAAAAATACGATGTTTTACAAGGTGGTTGCATTTGGGACTGGGTTGACCAGGGACTGCTGACCACCAACGAAGCCGGAGAAACCTACTGGGCTTATGGCGGCGATTTCGGACCGGACACTGTTCCTTCGGATGGCAACTTCTGCCTAAACGGATTGGTTGATCCTGACCGTGGAATAAAACCCCATCTTCTGGAGGTAAAAAAGGTGTACCAAAATATTGGTTTCAAAGCCATCAACCTTCAAAAGGGCATTGTTGAAATTGAAAACAAATACAGTTTCACCAATCTCTCGGAACTGACTATCAGCTGGACCATTACTGCCGATGGACAAACAGTTAAGGAAGGAAAACTGACCAACTTCGAACTGACTCCCGGAGCCAAGCTTCAGGTAAACCTGGATTATACGATTGATCCGCAACCAGGAACAGAATACTTCCTGAACTTTTCAGCAAAAACAAAAGCACAACAAGGCCTGGTTCCAGCCAACTACGAACTGGCAGCCGAACAAATGAAATTACCGTTTGAGAAAGCGGCCAAGAAAATGAACACCGCCGAATTTCCGGCACTCCAGGTAAACGAAACGGATGCTTCAATTACCATCAATGGTGAAAGATTCAGTCTTGAATTTAATAAAACGGTTGGCGTATTGAGCAGCTTCAAAACCGGCGAAACCGAACTGCTAAAAGAAGGCCCGATTCCGAACTTCTGGCGAGCCCCCATTGATAACGACTACGGAAACAACCTGCACAAGCGTAGCCGCGTTTGGCGCAAAGCCGGCGAAAACCGGACTGTAAGCAGCGTAAAACTAACGCAAAAATCAACCAACGAGGTCGTGGTCAACTTCAAGTTTGACCTGAATAATGAGGCGGGTGAAAAAATTGCGGACTACAACTCAAGCTACACCGTTTATGGTAGTGGCGATGTAGTGGTTAACAATCAATTCAAAATGACCAAAGAGGAACTTCCTGAAATCGTCCGGATGGGAATGAACCTGCAAATGCCGCGTCAGTTTGACCAAATGAGCTGGCTGGGACGTGGCCCACACGAATCGTATTGGGACCGCAAAACTAGTGCATTCGTTGGATTGTATTCCGGATCGGTAGCTGATCAGCTCTGGGCTTACGTTCGTCCACAGGAAAACGGCAACAAAACCGATGTTCGCTGGATGACCATCACCAACAAACAAGGCGTTGGATTGCTGTTTGTTGGCGAGCCGCTGCTGTCGGTGAGTGCACACCATAACATCATGGAGGACTTTGAGTCGCCTGAGCGTACCGATGGACGTCAGGCCCAAGGCGTAAAGCCAGTAAACCGTCACACCAACGACGTGAAAGAACGCGAACTAACCTCTGTCAATGTAGACTACAAACAGATGGGAGTTGGTGGCGACAACAGTTGGGGGGCTTGGACGCATGAGCCTTATCGCCTGACCGCAAAAAGTTACGACTATTCATTCCGCATGCGACCGGTTTCTGATAAAATCAGCCCAGTCGACCATGCGAAACTACAACTCGATTAATACAAATTACTCGATTCCCGAGTCAAATCCCTGTCAGATTATTAGCTGGCAGGGATTTTTTATTTTGATCTTACCGCAATCCCCAGCGGGCTGATTTTACTGAAGGTACAACTGACCAACGGTGCCCAACACATGGTAAAAGTAATGGTAACCCATTAAACGGTGTTTGCCGAAATCTGGTCCCCCACTAACCATTCCTAGTCCTGACACACCCATTGGATATGCGTTCATTCTCAAAACATTTAAAGATTGCTATATGTTTTTTTAGAGGAATTCTTAATTTTGCAGGCAATTATTCTGAAAAAAGGAGTGCTGACGATGGAAAAGTTATTGGTTCAGGAGATGTTGGAAGAGAAAGGTTTTATTGACGAAAAAATCGATCCTAAACTGAATTTGGTAAACGAGATTAAGCGGCTGAAACAGGAAAAAAATGCCGTTATTCTGAGCCATTACTATGTGGATGGAGACTTGCAGGACATTGCTGATTTCGTTGGCGACAGCTTACAGCTGGCGCAGGCTGCAGCCCAAACCGAAGCAGACATGATTGTTTTTGTTGGCGTGCATTTTATGGCTGAAACAGCCAAAATCATCAACCCCTCCAAAAAAGTGATTCTGCCCGACCTAAAAGCCGGATGCTCACTGGCCGAGTCAGCCCCTGCGGATAAATTTGCTGAATTCAAAAAACAATATCCTGACCACCAAGTTATTTCGTACATTAACTGTACTGCTGACCTGAAAACAATGACTGATGTGGTCTGCACCTCATCCAATGCCGAGAAAATAGTCAACAGCTTTCCGGAAGATGCCAAGCTTATTTTTGCCCCCGACAAAAACCTGGGCAACTATATCAACAGCATCACAGGACGCAATATGGTGCTTTGGGACGGCGCGTGTATGGTTCATGAAAAATATTCGGTTGAGAAAATTATCCAGCTGATGGATCAACATCCGGACGCAGAATTTATTGCTCACCCCGAATGTGAAAAACCCGTGCTTTTACTGGCCAAACACATTGGGTCTACTAGCTCTTTGCTGAATTACGTTCAGGAAAACAAGGCCCAAAAGTTTATCGTAGCTACTGAAAGCGGGATCCTTCACCAAATGAACAAAGCGTGTCCCGACAAAATTTTCATTCCTGCCCCTTCAAACGATTCTACCTGTGCTTGTAACGACTGTTCTTACATGAAGCTGAACAGCTTACAAAAACTGTACATCTGCATGAAACATGAGCTACCCGAGGTACAACTTTCTGCCGAGGTCATCGAACAAGCCAAGGTACCGATTGTTCGTATGCTCGAAATTTCGAAGTAAGTTTAAGAAAGAGCCCACAACCTGAAGGACAGTTTCTCCCCTGGAACAGCACTCAGAGAAAGCAAGAAAATACTGCGAACAGCCCGTAAATATTAACTTGTGAACAGGTAGCTGTTAATTAAAATAGGAAAGAACAGCTCAATTAGCTTGCGCGTAATTCTTATCTTCGTAGTATTCAAAAGAACTTAGTATGCCTTACCGCAGGTTGCCAAATACCGACCAAGCACGAATGAAAGCCATTGAGATGGCTTTGGAAAAAGGAAAGCGAACAGCCTATAGTGAATTGGCTTTCAGTCAGCTCACGCTCAACAAGCTTCAATCGCTTTACCCCAATTTGTCCAACTGTATCCGGCAACTTCAGGCTGCCAAGCAAGTACAGTTTGACCGGTCCAACGAATACGGCAACATCTTCAAAAAGGCTAAATTATACTTATCCCACTTCGTTCAGGTGCTGAACTTCGCCATTCAGCGTGAAGAAATGAAACCTGCTGTCCGCGAATTTTACGGGCTTCGTCCCAATGCCTTGGATGTTCCTCCACTCAACTTGGAAAAGGACGTTTTAGCCTGGGGAGAACGGATCATTCAGGGAGAACAAAGACGCTGCATGCAAGGCGGAAGTGCCATCTACAGCCCATCCATTGCCTTGGTAAAGGTTCATTATGAAAATTTCAAGGATGCCTTTCAGCATCAGAAAATTCTGCAAAACAACACCGATCGTGCATCCTTTAAAATGAAGGACATCCGCGAACAGGCAGATGCACTCATTCAGCAGTTGTGGAACGAGGTAGAAGCCCATTTTGAAGGACAGCCCTATGAAATTCGACGCGAAAAAGCCGCACAATATGGCGTGGTGTATGTGTACCGCCAGTCGGAACTGAAACGGATGGAAGCAGAAAAATTGCAGATCAACCTCAATTTCAACTAAGCTGCACCTTGCTTTTAAACCGGGTTCTTATACCTGCAACCGAAAGCTAAGGCTAATCGACAAAACTACGATTTACGGAAACCATCAGGCTTCTGCGGCCACTCTTTTGCACAGTACATAAACCAACGCCATGGTTAAGGCCAGACTCAAAACAGCCATCACTACAGAAGTACTCATCGAATCGCCATAGCTGTTCAATGATTCCATTGTTTTACTGCCGGTCTTTTCGGCATGCAAGGCCAAAACACCTAAGGCATTATTCATGAAGTGAGCCAGAATAGGCAACCACATTGACCCCGAATAAATGAGCAGGTAGCCAAATAAAGCGCCTAACACCAATCGGGGGAAAAAGCCGAAAAACTGCATGTGTAAGGTGCTGAATAAAAACGCAGAGATCCAAATTCCCCAATGTTGATTGCGGGTCATGTTCGTGAAAATCTTCTGAACCACCCCACGAAAAAGCAACTCCTCGCCAATAGCCGGAATTACGGCAATCATAAACAAGTTGAACAGCAACCCCCACACCGTTTCTACCGCAATAAAACGATCAATCAGGTTGGCAGCACTATCCTCCATGCTTCGCATCCAGTCTTCCATGCCGGCCAAAAAGCCGGGAAGATGCATATTCTGGTTCAGCTCGCCCAGGTAACCCACCCAGGGGCCGGCTGCCAGCACCGCAAGCAAACCAAGCAACAGATTGCCTGTCCGCACTTTTTGATCCAGGGTCAGGTACCGCCATACATTCCCTTCAAACAACCAGGCTAAAAGAAAGGGAGGCAATACAAAAAGCCCAATGGACTGAACCACCTGAAAATATTTCAACAAGTTTACCGTGTTCGGGTCCGAAGGATCAAGCCCCGAAAGGCTGTTCATCATTTCGGAAAGCCCAACAATTGGCACAAGCGCAGCAATAGAAATAGAAAAGACAACCAAAAAGGAAACCAGAATAACAAATGCAGAGAAAACTAACTGTGTGCCGGGCTTCATCCCCCGGAATGTGGTAAAGGCCATAGTTAAAATTTTAAGTGCCCTAAAGATAAGTCGCCCGAAGCAAAAAAAAAACCGCAAAAAAGCCCCCCAAAACAGGTCAGCAGCCAGACTCTTTCCCGTCATCTTCAGGTACAAAACTCGAAACTCAAAGCTTCTTTATATATCTTTGTACCTTAAAAATTGGAGTAAAGTGAAGATTGGATCGATTGATTTAGGAGAAATGCCGCTGTTTTTAGCGCCAATGGAAGATGTGACTTACAAGTCGTTTCGATACATGTGTAAAAAATTTGGCGCCGATGTGATGTACACGGAGTTTGTGTCGTCCGAAGCACTGATTCGGGATATTGCCAAAACCAAACAAAAGATGCACCTTTTCGATTTTGATCGTCCGGTAGCCATTCAGATTTATGGGTACGACATCGACTCGATGGTGAATGCTGCCAAAGCCGTTGAAGAGTTTCAGCCCGATTTTATCGATATCAACTATGGTTGCCCCATGAAAAAAATCGTCAAGAAAGGGGCTGGTGCCGGACTGCTGCAGGATTTGGATAAAATGCAACGAATGACGGCAGAGATTGTCAAAGCGGTTTCGCTGCCCGTAACGGCCAAAACCCGCCTGGGTTGGGACGAAGACTCCAAAGTCATTCTGGAAGCTGCGGAACGCCTTCAGGACGCCGGTGTGGCTGCGTTGGCCATTCACGGCCGAACCCGCAAGCAATTGTATACCGGAAAAGCCGACTGGAGCCTGATTGCTGAAGTGAAAAACAATCCGCGCATGCACATTCCCATTATTGGTAACGGCGACATCAACGGGCCCGAAAAAGCCATGGAGTTCTTAAAACAAAGTGGTGTCGATGGCTTAATGATTGGCCGAGGTTCCATTGGCCGCCCCTGGATTTTCAATGAGGTGAAACACTACCTAAAAACCGGCGAAATTCTTCCTCCCCCCACCGTATCTGAAGTCGTTCAGAACTTGCGCGATCAATTACAACTTTCACTCGACTGGAAAGCCAACGAACGCTCTGCCATATTGATGATGCGCCGGCATTTTGCCAAGTACTTTCCGGGCGTCCCCGACTTTCGGCAACACCGCATTCAACTCCTTCAGGCCGTAGAGATGAATGAAGTGCAGCGCATTCTTAACGAAATTGTTGAACACTATGGCCAGCTACAGGTTGATTATACAAACATGAGTTTGAAATGATCCCGCACGATTACAAACAATTCTACAACGAGCAATCGTTTAAGCAGAAATTGCAGCAGTTTGCAAAAACAGCCGGACTGCAAGTTGCTTATGCCGCCTTGCTCCTGTTCTATCTGATGAAAGAGCCTTCCGTTTCCGTCAAAGCCAAAGTAACCATTGCGGCAGCACTGGGCTATTTTATTTTACCCACCGATGCCATTCCCGACTTGGCTCCCCTGGTTGGTTTTAGCGATGACCTTGGGGTTTTGATTTTTGCCCTTTCCCAAATCAGCAGCAACATCACGCCAGAGGTTCAGCACAAAGCAAAAAACCAATTGCGAGCCTGGTTTAAGGAGTTTGATGAAGCCAAGCTGGACGAAATCAACTCCAAAATATTCTAGCCCTTCCTGATCAGCTCAATACCCCAATAGCCAGTCCGCCCAGCGTATTTTTAACAGCCCTTAGCACTTCTTGGCATTGTTTTTGAATTTCATGAATCAGCAAACAAATTAAAAGCCTTGGAGTTATGAAAAAAACAATGCTGATCGTGCTTTTAGGAATGGTGTCTTTTTTACTGAATCCGGAAACAACACAGGCACAGGTGACTGTTGAGCACAAGCCAAGCCCGCCAAAGGTTAAGTTGCCCCTGCCCGAGAAACCCGGACCAGATTATCAGCTCATTCCTGGACACTGGATCTGGCACCGGCCCTCCAAGATGTACGTGTGGGTGGGTCCCCACTGGGTGCTCCCCAAGGAAAACAGAAAGTGGAGCCCGGGGCATTGGCAAAAACAAAAGAAAGGCTGGAAATGGATTCCCGGAAAATGGGAGAAGATCAATAAGAGAAAATACTTTTTCAACTAATAATATTATTTTTTTTCATACTTGTTTGTTATGTGTTTTGGGTCAAAGGCCGGATTGTTCCGGCCTTTTTTTGGCTTCCTTCCCTTCGTTCGCTTCAACTTTACTATTTTTGTCCTTCTAAACAAACAACATGGAATTACTTTCACCCTTTGACTTAAGCCCGCTGCAGTGGGTTTTAATGGCTGTATGCGGCATGCTCATAGGTATGTCGAAGGTTGGAGTGCCGGGCGTATCCATGATCGTGGTTCCCATTCTGGCCTTCATTTTTGGAGGCAAACAATCCACCGGAGTTTTACTGCCCATTTTAATGATGGCCGATTTGTTTGGTGTGGGCTATTATCGCCGGCACGCACAATGGAGCTACCTGGTCAAAATCCTTCCCTGGGCCTTTGTCGGGGTTGGTCTGGCTTTGTGGGTTGGCGAAATTGTGAACGACGAGCAATTCAAAGACCTCATCGCCATTCTGGTGTTTATGTGCATCGGGCTGATGCTTTGGAAAGACCGGCGAAAAGGAAAAAACTTTTTCCCTGACAGCTGGTGGTTTGCAGCATCCATGGGTGTTTTGGGCGGATTTGCCACGATGATTGGCAATGTGGCCGGCCCCATTTTTGCCATTTACCTGCTGGCCATGCATCTGCCCAAAAACAATTTTATCGGTACCTCGGCCTGGTTTTTTCTGATTCTGAATTTCTGCAAGTTCCCCTTGCACCTGTTCATTTGGAAAACCATTAGCTGGCCCAGCCTGAAAATGGATTTAATGACTTTACCGGCCATTGCGCTAGGGGCATTTCTGGGCATTTGGCTGGTTCGCATTATTCCTGAAAAAACCTATCGGACAGCCGTAATCGTTATTACCGCAATCTCAGCATTTTTACTATTGATATGAAACAGCTTCAGCATTTTTTCAAAGACAAAACCGTCCAGCAGGTCCTCGATGTCGGATGCGGATCGGGCGATTTCATCAAAGTGCTTAACGACACCTTTAATGGGCAGGTATCCATAACAGGAGTTGATCCGGGTGAACAGTGGCTGAAAGAAGCACGTGCACGTTTCGCCCAGGAGCACATCTGTTTTTCGTGCATGAGTGGCGAAACACTGGCCTTTGAGGATGCCTCTTTTGATGTGGTTTCCTTGTCGAATGCGCTGCATCATTTAGCTGACCTGGAACAAGCCTTGAATGAGATGAAGCGCGTGGTCAAACCTGGCGGATGGATCATCATTAACGAGGTTTCGGATGGCGATTTGACCGAAGCACAGGAGAACCAAAAAATGCTGCATCATTTCAAATCGTTTGTCGATCGTTTGCACGGTATTCCGCATCGCTCAACCTGGACCGTTGACGAAATTCTGGACATTGTTCGTCAAAACAAACTGGAGATTGTAGACTCCTTCAGGCACCTTAAAACGAAGCAAGTCAATTTTGAATCCTATTTTCTGGATGAAAAGAGCCGGCAAATGGAAAGCCTGCTGGAAGAGCTGCAGGGACGACCAGAGTATGATCAGACCAAAGATCAGCTCCCGCTTTTCAAAGAGCGGTTGGAGCAACATGGCTTTCAGTCAGCCCCTCAGTTGCTGGTAATTGCCCGGCCAAAAGCCCGTTAAAACGCGCTAGCTCATTGGGGTAAATCATCAATTATTTTGTAATTTCGGGAGCACAGAACCAAAAACGAAATTAAATCATGACTTATCTGGCAAACAATGCACGTTACAAAACCATGACCTATAACCGGTGTGGCCGCTCTGGCTTAATGCTTCCGGCAATTTCACTGGGTTTATGGCATAATTTCGGCGGAGTCGATGTCTTTGAAAACGGACGCGCTATTCTGCGCCACGCTTTTGACAAGGGAATTACCCATTTCGACCTGGCCAATAACTACGGGCCACCTTACGGCTCGGCAGAAGAAAACTTTGGGAAGATCATGAAACAGGACCTCCGGCCTTACCGCGATGAACTGGTGATTTCGACCAAAGCCGGTTACGACATGTGGCCCGGACCATACGGAAACTGGGGAAGCCGCAAATACTTGCTGGCCAGCCTCGACCAAAGCCTGCAGCGCATGGGGCTCGAGTATGTTGATATTTTTTACTCGCACCGCCCCGATCCGGAAACCCCCTTGGAAGAAACCATGATGGCCCTTGACCAGGCTGTTCGCCAGGGAAAAGCCCTGTATGTGGGTATCTCCAACTACCCGGCCGAACGCACGCGGGAGGCGGCTCAAATCCTGCGTGATCTGGGGACTCCCTGTCTGATTCATCAACCCAAATACTCCATGTTTGAGCGTTGGGTAGAAGATGAATTGCTGGACGTGCTGGAGGAAGAAGGCATTGGCTGCATTCCGTTTTCACCCCTGGCGCAAGGCTTGCTTACCAACAAGTACCTGAAAGGCATTCCGGAAGGGTCGCGGGCTGCAAAGTCGTGGGGATTTTTGAAAGCCGACCAGGTAGAACCGGCCATCGAGAAAGTGAAGCAGTTGAATGAAATTGCCCTGCAGCGCGGACAAACGCTGGCGCAAATGGCCCTGGCCTGGATCATTAAAGATCAGCGAATTACTTCGGTCTTGATTGGAGCCAGCTCCGTTAAGCAGCTGGATGACAATATTGCCATGCTCGACTACCTGCATTTCTCGCAAAATGAGCTGCAACAAATTGAAGCGATTTTGAACGACTAAAATGACAAAAGCCGGTTGAAAAGTAATTGCTTTTCAACCGGCTTTTGTATCCATTAGTCCTTAAAGGCGTTTTATCTTACTTTTTAAAGGAGAACGTTGTGGTTCCGATGTTGTTTCCATCAGCAAAAATATCCACCGTATATTCGCCGGCAATAAGGGGTTGCTCACCATTGTTATCCCAGAAAATATTCACTGGCAGATCATTTCCTTCATAAGTCACCTCGCGCATGGCTGAGTAAGGAATGCGCAGGTCTTCGAACCGGAAAAGGTCGTTTTTCGATTTCAGCAGCAAGATTTGGTCTGGTCGCTGAATACGGACATAAATATTTTTGGCTCCGCGCTTGGCAGTAATGTTCTTTCCGAGGGTAAAATTCACCTGAATCTTTTCCGCTTTTCGACTGTTGTTCACATCATTACCACGCGAGTTAATTCCAAAAGCCGTCAAGCCTTTGGCCTCCAGGGCAGCGGCTTTCTCCACGCGCTGCGACAGGCGTTCTTTTTCCTTTTCCAAGCGTTGCTTTTGGCTTTCAATTTGGGCAAACTCTTGTTTCACCTGGGCGTTTTCCACCATCAGCTCTTGGTTTCTTTTATTCAGCGAATCGACCTGAGTAATGTAATTCCGCATAATTTTACGCAGCGATCCCACCTGGTTCCGGTACATTTCAATCTGTTCGTAGCTGGCTTTCTTCACCTGCCCAATCTCCAGCATCAGGTCTTTCACCCGGGTTTGTGCCACAAAAAGCTGCGAGTTTACGGTGTCGTTATCTGTTTTCAAGCTGTCGTAACTCTGAACCATTTCCGTTAATTCCATTTGAATGGAATCCTTCTCGGCATTCAGCGCCTTGAGAATTTCCTTGTGCTCGCCACGCTGCAAAAAAAACAACACCACAACACCAACTAAAATAACGGCCAGAAAAATTACAATCAGGTTATTGCGTCTGTCCTTGTCTGTACTTCCTAGAGAAAACTTGTTCTTCTTCATTTGCGAATCGCCCATATTTGCAGAATTTTAGCTCCATAAACAACGCCCACAAAATTAATATTATTTTGTGGGCGGTCAAATAAAGAGGTGTTATGTAGCGAATGTACTAAAAGATATTTCCAAGCTTCACGCCAAAGTAAAACGTACGAGGCGAAAGTGGCCCGTAAATGTAGCCCGGATCGCGGTCAATGCCGTGGTCAAAATCATCCTGATAAGCATCAAGCAAGTTCTTAGCACCAGCATACACTTGCAGCTGCAAACTTCCCGGAAGCTCAATGTTTTGACTTACCTTCAGCCCCAAATCAAAGAAAGAACCGACTTCATTAAGCTGACCTGCCTCCGGGTTGATCAAGGTATTTCCGAAATAAGGAACCAGCATCTTTCCGGTGTAATTTCCAGTAACCGAAGCCTTGAATGTAGCCGTTGGCGAGTAGGTCATGGCCAGGTAGCCATAACTGTCTGGCGTGCGGAAGAAACGACGCTCGTTGAATTCCTGTGGTGTATCGTATTCGCTTTTCTGAAAAGTCAGTCCTGACTGAAACATCCAACGGGCGCCTGGTGAGGCATTCAACTCCAGATTAACCCCCTGAACCTTTGCGCCATCTTCAGCATTGATTCGGGTGTACACCACTTCACCTTGCTCGTTTGGTGTTCCGTATTCATTCGTGAATGGGTTTTCCAGAACGGTGTAGAATCCTTCAGCCAGCAGCTGGGTTTGCCAACGGCCAAAATCTTGTGAAATATCAATCGAAAAAGTTGCACTGTGCGAGTTTTCCTGTTTCAGGTTAGGATCATTTTCATGAATCACCTTGCGAGCTCCGGAAGTTTCAATGTGCAGGTCCTCATCAAAAATCTGAGGAGCCCGGTAGCCTTTAGCAAAGCTGGAGCGCAACTGGACTTGCTCTGACAAGTTGAACAGCAGGCTGGCACGCGGACTAAAAACATCGCCGGAAATATCACCACTCGATGTTGCTTTGTCTGAAATCGCGTAGTGTTCAACGCGGAAACCCAATGAAAAACGCCACCTATCATTGACCCATTCGTTTTGAGCAAAAAAACCAAGTGTACTAACTTCCTGATCTGCTATGGTGGTTGTACCAACATGTTCCATGGTTTCTACATCCAGATAGCCCAGTTTTTTGTCCGTTAAGGCATCACTGGTCAACTCCAATCCCATGACTAATTCGGAAGGGGCAAACAATAGTTTTTCGATATCGCGATGGTATTGCGATCCCAGCGAGTAAGCAAAATCATCGGTGTTTCCATAGGCTGACAAGTCTTGTTCGGCTCCATAGTACGACCCGCGCTCCACCCACTGAGCTGCAGCAAAGAAACTGAGTTTATCGTGGTCGCGCATGAAATGATCGAAGGTCAGGTTGGCCGAATTGATTTGGTGGTCCACAGCCTCTGAAATATCTGCTTCGTGGTTAGGCAAGCTAAAATCATTGCCGCCCCGTCGCGACTCCTCAATAAAGAAGTAATCAAGGTTAATCTTCGAGCGCATCCCTACTCGTTGAAAAAAGCTGGCTCCAAAGGTGCTGTTAGTTATTTTCGCCATCTCTGAGAAACCATCGCCGTTGGCATCGTAAGGATCGCGCTCCCGTTTAAAACCGTAAAAACTCATTCCGGAACGGTAATCTTCGCTTACAATGGAACCATTCATGCTGAGGTTAAAATCAGCAATGGCATCAGCACCAATCAATCCCAATGAGCTGTTAATGCTGTATGTGTCCTGAACCGGCTCTTTGGTAATCAGGTTGATGGTTCCGGCAATGGCATTGCTGCCGAACAAGGCCGATCCGCCCCCACGCACCACTTCTACGCGGTCGATCATGTTGGCCGGAATTAGCTCCAAGCCATACACCCCTGCCAAACCACTAAATACCGGCCGGCTATTAATCAAAATTTGCGAATAAGGCCCTTCCAGCCCATTCATCCGAACCTGGGTAAAACCGCAGTTCTGACAGTTGTTTTCCATGCGCAAACCCGGTGTAAAGCTCAAGCCTTCGCTCAGCGTTACACTTTGAGTGGTCTCCATCAGCTTGGGGCTAATGGTACTCACTATAGTCGAGGCATCCCGGCGTGATTTCTCACTGCGATCAGCCGTTACTACCACCTGCTCCAGCCCAATTTGGTCCGGCTCCAGTTCAGCCAGCAAGGTAAGTGCATTTCCTACTTTAAATTCGAATTCATACGATTTGGATTGATAGCCAACAGCGGATACGACAACCTCCTGCGGCCCTTCCGGAATGCCCACCAATTTATAATGCCCGGTTACATCGGCAGCGGTTCCTACTGTTGTTCCTTTCACCATAATGGTTGCAAACGGGATGTGTTCATCGCCGGAGCGTACATCACCAAAAAGCATGGTATCATTGGGTTTTACCGTTGGAACTTCCTTACCCTGAGTCAGGGCGCAAAAAAGTGACATTAAAGCCACAATAAATATTTTTCTCATAACGAGTGCTGTGGTTTTTTTTATTGGCTTCTGTTGAAAACCAATGCGTGATCAAGTAATTTTTGGGTTGAATTCATTCGTGAAATGACAACGAATGAATTGTTTTTTTGACAAAGCTAGGTGCCTGTTGAAGGATGTACAATCCCCAAATATTGGGATTTAAATCCCAAAATATAACATAATGCCCAAGTTTGTCCCACTAAAATCAGACCACGGGAGGACCACGAAGATCGTTCAGATTGAATTGCTCGTACGAGTAGAAAAAGGCAAGCGGCTGCTCATCGGTATCAACAGCCACCGTTGTCAAACGAACCGGTTCAAAGGGTGTTGATGTATCCAGATAATCTAAAAAGAAAGCCTGATAGTAACAGATTTCCGAATCGCTGTGCGAATGGTGCTTATCGCCTTCTGAATCATGCTTTAAAGGGTGAGCATGTTTCACCACCATGCCATTCGAAAGCACATGCACGTGCATGTTCTGCATCGAGTTAGCCAGCAGGGCCAGATAGACTGGCAGAACCAGAAGAATAAATACTTTTATATATTTGTACAAGCGTCTCATGGAGGAGTTGCAAAGATAATTACTCCGCGCTTATTTGGAATAACTCTTAATAAAAGAATCGAAAAAAATTTAACATACCCTTGGCAAAGAAAAAGATCGATATTGTGCTTTATAGTTATGGTGAATACAGTCCCTGGGACCGATCGAGCCGGGACTTACCCAAAATCAGGGAAATCACCGAAATCATTGAAGCAGAAATCGGAACCGAATTTGGCTACATCTTGAAAATACGGAAAGGAAAAGGGAAAAAACTGGAGTTTCGGATCATTCATCCGCCGTTTAAGGATGAACATGGAGCCATTGCACCAGACTTTACCGGGGAGTACTATATAAACAGCAATGACTATTCCTTCTTTCTGGGTGATTGCATCTGGGAACCCCTTGAAGACAAACTGGGCCCGTGGCGCTTAATCACCTACCTCGATGGGCAGGTGATTGCAGATAAAACATTACAATTGGTTGCCAAAAAACCTTAGGCTTCCTTCTCGATCAACTCTGCGAGTTGGGCATAAGCAGCATCGCAGGCTACCAACAGGTCTTCACCAATTTTACGATAGTGTGCTTTAATTAATTTCGGATTGTCTTTCCCGTCCGGATGATTTACCCGTTGACGCAACTCCTGATGCTTGGCCATCACTTCACCGGCTATTTTGTAAGCAGCATCCTTATCTGCATTTTCAAAATAACTGCTATACTGAAAACAATCAACAACTACCAAGGATACTAAATAATCAATGTCCTTTTTAAGATCGCGGATACTTGCCATAATTAGTCTATTTCTGATGTTAATGGATATTTAATCTGTTCCAGGCCGGTCAAAATTGCGCTAACCGATCCAACCAAAATTTCCGTTTCTACCTTCACCGGAATATGATTTCGGTCGGCCGTGAACCAGACGTTCATGTGTTCGCCATCCGGGAAAAAATCGCCCCCTAACAGGGCAATGGATACATGATGACAACGAAACTTCCGGCCTTCGCGTGTTTTCACAACCTCCTGTCCCAGGTAACGAAAGTACAAATCTTCTGTCTTGTTATCAACCAACATCCGAAAATTAACTTTATCCCCCTTTTTAAGGGCATCAAAGTCGTAATTCCGAAACTGATAGACTGTTGTCAGCATATCGGCCGTAGCGGGCTTCCAGCTTAGCGTATCGTGAAAAAGCGCTTCCTTTTCGCGTTTTATTCGCGAATAAATCTTTTTGCTCGCTGCATCGAAGGCGTATTCGTGTAAGGTGGAGCTTTTGCCATGGTTCACTTTCCGGTTAAAATAGTCGGCTTGTAAGCCCTGCACGCCGACATAACTCATGAAAGTATCACGAACCGTATAGAAGAGATCATAAGCCTTGTAGGTGCGGCCTTCAGCCAGAAACTGCCACTGCGCCTCTCCCTTTCGGCGGAGCGTGTCAGCCTCAAAGGTTACTTCGCCGGCATTCACCCATAGAATGCCCCAGTTGTAATAGGCGCCGTAAGTAATCTTCTCTCCCGACTGGAAGACATAGTCGGCCTTTTGCGCACCGACAGAGCTGGGAAGCAAAAGAACAAAGGCAAGGAAAATCAGGCTAGAAAGGCCGGTTGCCCGACCGCTGCGATTGTTTTCTCTTTGAATTTTTGCCATCCTCTTTTTTCTTGTCTTCATCAATCAGTTCCTTATCAAATTGAATTAAGGGGAGTACCCACACTTCCCGAACTTCAAAATTGGAGCGCAGTTTCAAAATTTTAGAATAGTACATGACCTGCTCAGGCTGAATTCCTTCATCCAGTTTCCCGGTATCCCATTTCCCGTTGTTGTTACGATCAGCAATAAGCCTGATTTTATACTTATCGGGTTTTAGATAAGCAAATTCAATTTCACTGTCCTCGGCAATGCGAATTTCCCGCAAGACTTTTTCGTCCTCGGTATTCTCAAGCAATTGCACGATTCCAGGGCCATTCAAGCCGCCAACCATCAAAATAATCTTGGCATAGAAACTCTCTTCCTGAATGCCTATCTTTTGGTTAAGCTTACTGCTGGGGTGCCCCGCAAAGTTGTAGGCAGCAGCCGAATCAACTTGCAAGCGATACTGGCCTTCAAACTCCCACGGGTAATGAATGTGAAATTTACGCGCCGACAAAGAATCCTGCCAAATCTCGAACTCCCGTTCTTCCTCCAAGGTATCTACTTGTTGGTACAGATGAATCATTGACCAATCAAAGAATTCCAAGGGCTCAGGAGCTTCGAGCAAAATGTTGTTATACACATCAAAGCCTTTGCTTTTGCCATTGGCTTTGAATGTAATATGTGGAATGGGCTCGGGCTTATCTTCCTCCTCCTTTTTCCGTCGCTTTCGGGAAGTGCTCTCTGGTTTGGCATAGTTCAAATCCAGCGTATCATGTTTTAGCACCAGCTGATTCAAGCTATCCGCCACCAAATACTCCAAATGAAACATCAGGCTGTCGGTGTTGCTCAACACGGTGTCGGTCAACCAAAACATCAGCGAATCGCGGGTGGGATTAAACTCCATGTAGTTCCAGTCATCCCGGGAAGGAGTCGAATTAAGCAATTCTACATGAAATGAATCGCTCAGGCTTTCAGCAAAGTAAAAGTGAATCAAGTTGTTGCGTTCCCGTTTGGCATCTTCCAGGTACTGGTCAAAGTATTCTTCTTCAAACAGCATTAAAAAGAACGGTGTTTCAAGGGCACTGCGACGTTTGTCCTTTATACTAAGCGTATCAGTCGTATCCGCTACGGCAGTATACTCCGGCAAGTTCATTTCCTGCGGAATCACCAGGGAATCGAGAAAGCCGATCTGCTCCAACTGCTGGTTGTAGTTTAAGCTGTTGTCAGCATCGGTCAGCGCGTACAGCCGGTACGAGCCCGGAGCAATATTACTGACCACAAAGAAGCCCTCTTCATCCGTTTTGGCAATATAATCAGGAATGCTATCGGTAAAAGCCGACAGCTCTTTCAACGCGTGAAGCATGACCAAAGCGCCTTCAACCGGCTCCAGGTTATCGGCTCTTTTCACATAACCGCCAATCATCAGGCTGTCAAAATCAGGGCCGGTACTAAAAGAAAACCGGAAATCTTCCAGCGGATTTTTCTCATTATTGTCCACAATGGCATCCTTGAAATCAAGCGAATACGTTGTATTTCCCTGGAGTTCTTCCCCCAAATCGATAATCAGGGTTTTGGACTTGGTCCGAATCATGGGCCGCTTTTTCAGTGGAGGCGAAACCACCAAGGCTTCACGCACCTCATCGCTAAGCACAAATTCATCAAAGGTCAGACTAATTTCCTCCCCCTTAAAATTTCGACCGTTAAATTCGGGAACGGTTTTAATCACCGCGGGAGGAATGGAGTCTTTAGGACCGCCTGTGGGCATTCCAGGATTGGCACAAGAGGTTGTAAAAACCAAATACCCAACATAGGCAAACAGAAGTATCGGGAAAAATTTTTTCATGTTTTTAAAGTCTGCATAAACATACAAAATCCATCAGAAATTGCCGGTGGTCTTGCTTTTTTGTTTGGTTGAAAGGACGATTTATTCCACAGTAACTGATTTGGCCAGGTTTCGGGGTTGGTCAACATCACAGCCCCGCATCACCGCAATATAATAAGAAAACAGTTGCAGGGGAATTACCGTAAGCAAAGCAGCCACCGCCGGGTGCGACTCAGGAACTTCGAACAGGTCATCGGCCATTTTACGCAAGCCGTTATCGCCTTCGGTAACTACCGCAATGATATTTCCTTTACGGGCTTTCACCTCCTGAATGTTGCTAACCACTTTCTCATAGTAGCTGTCTTTGGCTGACACCACCACTACCGGCAGGTTGTCATCCACTAACGCAATGGGTCCGTGTTTCATTTCACCGGCAGCATAGCCTTCCGCATGAATGTAGGAGATCTCCTTCAGCTTTAAGGCACCTTCCAAGGCAACAGGAAACAGGTATCCACGCCCCAGGTAAAGTGCATTCACGGCACCTTTATACTTTTCAGCTACTTGTTTGATGTAAGGGTGACCGACTAATATTGTTTCCAGTTTCTCCGGGATAGCCAGCATTTCGGCAATCAACATTTCATAGAATTCCTGGTCAATCTCCCCTCGTTCCTTCGCCAGTTTAAAAGCCAGCAAAGTCAGCACCGTAACCTGAGCCGTAAAAGCTTTGGTTGAAGCCACGCCAATCTCAGTACCGGCATGAGTATAAACACCGGCTGCTGTTTCGCGGGCAATACTGGAGCCAACGACATTGCAAATTCCAAGAATCAGAGCGCCTTGAGCTTTAGCCATTTTCAGGGCAGCCAAGGTATCAGCCGTCTCCCCGCTTTGACTGATGGCAAGCACCACATCGCCTTCATAAATAATGGGTTTCCGGTACCTGAATTCCGAAGCATACTCCACTTCAACCGGCACGCGGGCATACTCTTCAATCAGGTATTCGGCCACCAGAGCTGCATGCCAGGAGGTTCCGCAGCCAAGAATTATAATTCGTTTGGCGGCCACAATCTGTGGAAAAACATCCATCAGTCCGCCTAAGACAATGTCATTCTGATTTGGCCTAATCCGGCCACGGTAAGTATCTGAAATCGTTTTGGGTTGCTCGAAAATTTCTTTCAGCATGAAGTGCTCAAAATCCCCTTTATCCAAATCGCCAATACTCAGATCGACCTTGGTAACTTTGAAGTTGGCCGGATTATTCTGCACCGTTTTCAGCGTCAGGCTGTTCCGTTCCACAATAGCCACATCACCATCATTCAGGTAAATCACACTATCGGTGTACTCCACAATCGGGCTGGCATCAGAAGCCAGAAAATATTCACCCTGCCCAATGCCAATCACCAACGGACTCCCCATTCGTGCCGCAATAATCCGGTCTTTTTCGGCTTTGCAAATCACCACTATACCGTATGCACCAACCACTTTTGAAAGAGCCAGGCGAACAGCTGTTTCGGTGTCTTCCACCTCTTCCAGCTGATAAAAATACTCAATCAGGTTGGCCAAAACTTCGGAGTCTGTTTCCGAATGGAATTCAAAGCCTTTGGCCATCAAATCCTTTTTCAGGCGGGCATAGTTCTCAATGATTCCGTTGTGCACCAGCGCAAAATTACCGAGCATGGACTGATGCGGGTGAGCGTTCACATCGTTGGGCTCGCCATGGGTTGCCCAGCGGGTATGTCCAATCCCGACATGCCCTTCTATGTTTTTGTCCGCTACAAAAGCTTCCAGTTCGCTTACTTTCCCTTTGCGCTTGTAAACGTTTAAGGAACTATTATAAATAGCAATACCGGCGGAATCATATCCCCGGTATTCTAATCGTTGCAATCCTTTGAGCAGGATTGGGTATACATTTTTATCGCCGATATAACCAACTATTCCACACATATTTTATCTGGTTTTAAAAGTGGAAACGATTGGCAGGCGCTAATTCAACTTGGTGTAAGTCACCTCCAAACGAATTCCAACATGGCTGGAACTCCCTTTCAAGACCACTCTTCGAGTCCGCTCATTGCGGAAGAGAGTAGAAAGGTAAAAACCATAATTCGTTACTTCTCCATCAATAATATCTTGTAAGTGATGGGTAATATTGAATGTATAGGTCGCATCCTCAGCATTAAACCGTCCGCCATACAAAGCAGAAGAAACCGCAAAATCGGAAGGCAGGTACAAGTAGCCATCTTCCCCTTCTGTTTTTTCTCCATCAATAGCCCGTAAAACTAAAGCCGATGGAACTTGATAGTTGTTATAGTCTGAAGCAACGGTATCAACCTGAAAAACAATAGAAGCCTTGTTTATGATGAAATCCGTTGAATCCTTCCAGGTATCCAGACTTGGAATGTCAACCTTTGATCTCAACCCTCCAAGAGTTTGAAGATAAATCAAGCTGTCCGGCGTTTCCGGGTGTTCTACCAGCTGGTCTGCAAATACGGTAGTAGAGTAATCATGTGTAAAGCTGCTAATCCGCGCCGAGTTGGTATTGATGCGATACGAAAAGCTTAAAGAATCAGTCTCCACTGTATCTATTACTTGCGTGTAGTGCAAGGTAAGGTTTGATCCACCTGCCAAGGTATAGAGGCTCAGCAAAGCACCACCTTCACTAACATCTTGCGACTCGATGTAAAGGCCTTTAAAAAAATCAAGGAACACATCGTTATTCACCATGTCCAGTGAGTCAGCCTTCACCAAACGTTCGGCCAAAGACTGATCAAGTTTAATGGCTAATTCCTGAACCAAGGTATCGGTTTCCGTAGAATCCATGCGGAAAACAGGATAAAAATCCAGCTCTCCAATGACATTGGCACTGGCCAAAGCTTTCAGATCAACATCCTGGTAATAAGGATAATCTCCGGAACCCGTAACATCGGTTGTATCCAGATAAACATCCTCCTCCAACTCATAAACCTTAAGTGACTGCAAGGTCGTCGTATCGCCATAAAAATCCTTGTAAAGCAGGTACAATACCAACGAATCAGCCTGGGTCGTTTCATCAAATCCGGGATAACCGGGCAAACGAAGCTGAACCGCTAAATTGGCTGTTGTTTTCCCAAACACAGGATCATTAAATGTTCCAAAGATATTGTAATTGGGCTCGTCGGTTCTCAAAAGCTCATCGTTTTCGGTATACGCCGCAATGGTTGTTGAATCCACAGCAAAATCTACTTCCTTCAAGTCAGAACCTGGTAACAACTCCAAACCGGTACTGTTCGGATCTTCCTTACAGCTCCACAAGGCTAAGCTTGCCAATGAGCAAACGAGTGCCAGTCTACTTAGTTTTTTTAGTTTCCTTTTCACGTAAACATTGTTTTTAGTGCATCAGTGCGCTTACATCACCTTGTCGTAAAATTCGTTGTAGGCATCCACGTAAGTGTCTTCCGACTGATAATTTAGAAATAGTTTTTCTGACTCCTGAATGTAAGCCGACAGGTTGGGATTAATCTGCTCACTGCCTTGAATAACGGCATCTGCATATTCAATTCCCAGTTTACTCATGTTCTCATAAGTCGGTTCATCCAACAGTTTCAGATCGTCCTCTGCAATACCATCCAACAGTACATTGGATTTCGTATTTGGACTTAACGGATTTTTGAAGGTTTCATTGTATACCGAATACACAACTTTGGAATTGGCAAAAAGCGGATCGTCATGATAAGCCTTTTTGATGTATAGAGGTACCAGAGAAGCTAACCAACCATGACAATGAATCAAATCCGGAGCCCAGCGAAGTTTGATTACTGTTTCGAGCACGCCACGGGCAAAAAACACCGCACGTTCATCATTGTCTTCAAATTCTTTTCCTTTTTTATCCCGCAGGATTTCTTTTCGGTGAAAATAATCCTCATTATCAATAAAATAGACCTGCATACGTGCAGCCTGAATAGAAGCCACCTTAATAATTAGCGGGTGATCGGCATCATTAATAACCAAGTTCATTCCCGACAAACGAATCACCTCATGCAATTGATTTCTGCGTTCGTTTACACTCCCGTAACGCGGCATGAAAGTCCTGATCTCTCGACCTTTCTCTTGAATTCCCTGAGGTAAAAACCTCGACTTAACCGACATTTCTGATTCTGGAAGGTAAGGTGTAATTTCCTGGGAGATAAATAATACTCTTTTCTTTTCCATTGAAAAATAGCTGAATTTGAATAGGCAAAATTAGTAAAAATATCGCGAATATTCAATTTAAGGCGGTTACGTGTATCTTAAAAAAACTTAAGAAGGCAGATCACCTTTTGTTTTGAATTAATTTATTTACTTTGCAGCTCAAATTTTGCCCTGTATGTTGGTTGTAAAGGAAATAAAAGAATTACAAGAACGAATTGCGCGAGAGAAACAGGAGGGAAGAACCATCGGTTTTGTACCAACCATGGGGGCCTTACACCAGGGGCACCTATCGCTGATTGAAAAGGCGGGACAACAAACTGACTTTGTTGTTACTAGCATCTTTGTAAACCCCACCCAATTCAATGATAAAAAAGATTTAACAAATTATCCAAGAACCTTGGATAAAGATCTTGAACTGTTGCAGGAAACAGCCTGTCAGCTGGTTTTTGCACCGGAAGTAAAAACCATTTATCCTCAGGAAGATAAACGGCAATTCAACTTCGGAAAACTGGAGCAGGTCTTGGAAGGTCAGTTTCGCCCCGGGCACTTCAACGGAGTAGCTCAGGTGGTCAGTAAACTGTTCGACATGACCAAACCAGACCAGGCTTTTTTCGGTCAAAAGGACTTTCAACAGCTGGTGATTATAAAAGCTCTGGTAAAACAACTAAATTTGCCGATAGAAATCGTGGCCTGTCCAACCATGCGCGAAGAAGATGGCCTGGCCATGAGCTCGCGCAATCAACGCCTGACGGATGAGCAGCGTCAAAACGCTCCGCACATCTACCAAACGTTGAAAGAGGCACGGAACAAAGCCCGCTCCATGAGCGTAAACGAAGTAAAGCAGTGGGTGATTGAGACGATTGATCAAAATGAATTCCTGCAAACGGAATATTTTGAAATTACTGATGATGAGAATCTTGACACAATTGAGAGCTGGGACAGTCCGCTAAACAAAGTAGGATCACTGGCTGTTCACTGTGGAGAGGTCAGGTTAATTGATAATATTGTATTTGAATAAATAATTACAACATGTTTATTGAAGTTTGTAAATCAAAAATACATAAGGTAAGTGTTACCGAAGCAAACCTGCAATACGTTGGAAGTATCACCATTGATGAAGATTTAATGGATGCGGCCAACCTGATTGAGAACGAAAAAGTTCAAGTGGTTAACATTAACAATGGCGAGCGGCTGGAAACTTACGTCATTAAAGGAGAGCGCAATTCGGGCGTTATTTGTCTGAACGGCCCCGCAGCACGTAAAGTTGCCGTAGGCGATGTAGTGATTATCATCTCTTACGCCATGATGGATTTTGAGGAAGCCAAACAACACAAACCAACCTTGGTATTCCCCGACATTGAAACAAACAAAATCGTTTAAAACGATTGAAACCCATAAATTAAACCTCAAGGCTTTTTTTAGCTTTGGGGTTTTCTTATTTTTACTGAATAACCTTCAGTTAAGATGATAAAAGACCTCTCCCGTAAAATCTTCCCTTCGTTTGAAGCCTTTTTTGACACGCTTAAAACCTGGAAAACAAGCAATCACAAACTTGTTTTCACCAACGGATGTTTTGACCTGTTGCACCGGGGACACCTCGACTCCTTGATTCAGGCAGCCAGGCTGGGAGACAAACTCATTGTCGGACTCAACTCCGACACCTCGGTTAAGCGCCTGAAAGGTGCCAATCGTCCGCTGATTGATGAGGAGTCGCGCGCACACATGCTCGCGGCGCTGGAGATGGTTGACGCCGTCATCCTGTTTGACGAAGACACCCCTTATCCCTTAATTAAGGCCATTCGCCCCGACATTCTGGCGAAGGGAAATGATTATGCCATCAGTGAGATTGCGGGAGCCGACCTGGTTCAAAGCTATGGCGGAACCGTGGCACTCCTTCCGCTAACCAAAGGATTTTCAAGCTCATCCTTGATTGAAAAAATAAAAAACAGCTAAACATGGCCAAAGTAAAAACCGTTTATACCTGCCAAAACTGTGGCAGTCAATCTCCCAAATGGGTGGGTCGTTGCAACAACTGTGGCCAATGGAACACCCTTGTGGAAGAAGCCGTAGTGAAGGAAACCAAAAGCCCGTTAAGTTCGCGAACAGCCAGTGGCGCCAAACCGCAAAAACTGAACGAAGTGAGTTCCGAGCAAGTACAGCGAATCGATTGCCACAACAAAGAACTCAACCGGGTGCTTGGCGGCGGCTTGGTTCCCGGTTCCCTGGTGCTGGTTGGCGGCGAACCTGGCATTGGCAAATCAACCCTGGTTTTGCAGGTTGCCCTTGACCTAAGCACCAAAAAGATTTTGTATGTCTCGGGCGAAGAAAGCATTCAGCAAATAAAAATACGCGCCAACCGGCTGAAACGCGAAAACGACAACTGCTACTTTTTAAGCGAAACATCGCTCGAAAATATCCTGACCCACTGCGAACACCTGGAGCCCGAAGTGCTCATCATCGACTCCATTCAAACGGTGTCCACGGCCCACATTGAATCGTCGCCGGGCTCGGTCAGTCAAATCCGGGAGTGTACCAACGGCATTCTCAAATTCTCCAAAGAACGGCAGATTCCCGCCATTTTAATCGGACACATCACCAAGGAAGGCAGCCTGGCCGGCCCCAAAGTGCTGGAGCACATGGTTGACACGGTTTTGCAGTTTGAAGGCGAAAACCAATACCTCTACCGGATTTTACGATCCATCAAAAACAGATTTGGCTCTACCTCCGAATTGGGGATTTTTGAAATGAACAACGAAGGGATGCGCGAGGTAAGCAACCCATCGGAGCTGCTGATTAACCGCGACCACGAAGGACTGAGCGGGACAGCCATTTCCGGAGCCATTGAAGGCAACCGCCCTTTGCTGATTGAAATTCAGTCGCTGGTAAGCACGGCCGCCTATGGCACCCCGCAGCGCTCCTCTACCGGTTTCGACCTGCGCCGCCTGAACATGCTGCTGGCCGTACTGGAAAAACGAGCCGGGTTCAAACTGGCCAGCAAAGATGTTTTCCTGAACATTGCCGGCGGAATAAAAGTGGACGATCCGGCCATTGATCTGGCTGTGATCTCGGCCATCCTCTCGTCCAACTTCGATTTGGCCGTCGACAAGAAACTTTGCTTTGCCGGCGAAGTGGGTCTGTCGGGTGAAATACGCGCTGTCAACCGGCTGGAGCAGCGTATCGCAGAAGCCGAGAAACTGGGCATGCAGAAAATTTTCGTGCCCAAAAGCGGAAAGGCCCTCAACCTGAAAAAATTCAACATCCTCATCGAGCAAGTCGACCGAGTGGATGACTTTTTCCGAAAGCTGTTCCGCAAAAACTAACCGAATGCCAACAAGCATTTCCGGTTCCAGCCCAGCTTCGTTTTAGTAAATTCAATCTTTTTTTGAAGTTAGCGGATCAAATAATGAGATGGAATCCTAACTTTGTCAACGAATTCACGATCAGTAATGAAAAAAATAAGCTTATACTTCCTCCTGATACTTTTGGCGGTAGCCTCCTTTTCCTGTAAAGAGAAAAAGGGCTTTCCCGAACCTGCAAACCTGATTAAGGAGAAGCAGATGGTCGATATGCTTTACGATATTCATCTTAATGAAGCCTACGCCAACCAAGCCCGCTACGATAAAAATAGGATTCAGGTGGAGTCGAAAGACTTGTACCTGTCGGTGCTGGAAAAATACGGCGTGCCCGACTCTGTTTTCGCACAATCAGTCGTCTTTTACTCAAGCAGACCCAAACTGTACGACCGCATCTACCAACAAGTGGTTGAACGCCTGAACATGCTTCAGGAAGAGAACAGCGCCCGGAAGGAAGTCAATATTCAACCCCAAGAATGAAGAAATACGCTGCTCACTACCTTTTCCCCGGCAACGAAAAACCCATTGCCCAAGGAATGGTTCAGGTCGATTCCAGTGGTCTGATTCTGGCTGTTGTTAAGCCGCATGGAAAACTGCAAGAAGAGGCAGGCATGGAATTTCACAACGGCATCCTCTGCCCAGCCTTTGTCAATGTTTACCACGAATTTGAGCCTGAACGCTTTTACCGCAAATTCCCCTTGCTGAAAAAATTCCAAGCGCTGCAGCCCGAACGCTTATCAACCGAAAAAGACGTCTTAAGCTGGCTGATTGCCATTCAGCAGGCCGATGAACAAATCAGTCTGCAACAGCTGATTGCCGTATTTACCATCGATGCCGCCAAAGCCATCGACCTGGAAAAAGAAATGGGTAGCCTCACTGCCGGGAAACGCCCCGGCCTGATGCTCCTTTCGGGCATGGACTACCAAAAACTGCGATTGACCGAAAAGAGTCATCTGAAGAGGCTGGTCTGACTCCAAAGTAGCCCAGCGCACAACTTGGCTCAGCCAAAACCAAAGAAATCCTTACTTTTGCTGAAAAATTACCGCATGGCAACCTTTCTGTTTGACGAGATTATTTTTGGACCGGTTAAAAGTCGCCGGTTGGGTGTTTCCCTTGGTGTAAACCTGCTTCCTACCGACAGCAAAGTCTGTTCGTTCGATTGCATTTACTGCGAGTGTGGCTGGAACCCGAAACAGCGGGAGAAAAAAGCGGAACTACCAAGCCGGGAAACCGTTTCCGACAAGCTACGCAGCAAGCTAAAGGCCATGCAAACGGCAGGTGAACTTCCCGATGTAATTACCTTTGCAGGCAATGGCGAACCCACCCTGCACCCGCAGTTTGCCGAAATTATTGACGACACCATCGCCCTGCGTGATGAGTTTGCCCCCGACTGCCGCATCGCAGTGCTTTCCAACTCAACTATGATTCAGCGGGAAAGCGTTTTTCAGGCGCTCTTAAAAATCGAAGACAACATTTTAAAGCTGGATTCGGCCATCGAAAAAACCGTGCAACTGCTGGACTGTCCGGTTGGACGTTTCGACCTGAAACAAACCATCGAGCAGCTGAAGCGATTCGGCAATCAGGCCATTATTCAAACCCTGTTTGTGCGCGGAGAACAAAAACAGCAAATGGTGGACAACACGACCGAAGAAGAACTCAACGCCTGGCTGGAAGCACTCCTGGCCATTCAACCGAAACAGGTCATGATTTACACCATTGCCCGTGACACACCGGCCGAGGGACTTCAAAAAGTTTCGGTGGAAGAGCTGAATACCATTGCCGACCGGGTAAAATCAGCCGGCTTTGATGTGCAGGTGTCGGGTTAAGTTCGACCGCTTCTCCCGCGGCTATTTCCCTTAAATAAAACAGCTTGCAGCAATGACGTAAAAATGACGTAAGCCAGACGCTATACACACTAAACCCTGCTCCTACTTTTGTTCGAAACATTAATTTGAAGAAAAATGAAAAACAACGATTTAGCCAGGCGCGTCAAGCTCCTTCGTTCACGGAAAGGTTTTTCACAAGAGTTATTAGCCGAGAATTCAGGCTTGAGTTTACGTACAATTCAACGTATGGAAAATGGCGAAACGGAGCCACGTGGCGACACCTTAAAACGTTTGGCTCACGCGCTGGATGTTTCGTCGGATGAAATCATGGACTGGACCATTGAGGAAGATCGCGGTTTTCTGACCAGCCTTAACTTATCAGCCTTAAGTTTTATTCTGTTCCCCCTTTTGGGTATACTCGTTCCTTTAATTCTTTGGATCTCGAAAAAGGATAAAATAAAAGACGTGGATCAGGTGGCCCGAAACCTGTTAAATTTTCAGATTAGCTGGAGCATGTTTCTCTTTTTGGGATTGATTGGCAACATTTTACTAACACAGTATCGGATCCATTCGAGTGGAGACATCAATATGGCCATCCTCATGACCGCCAACCTCCTCAACATTGGTTTGTTTGGATTAACCTACTTCTTCAACCTAACGCTGGTCATCATCAATACCATTCGTATCCAAAATGAGAAAGCAACATGGTACTTTCCAAAGATTCGCTTTCTGCGTTAATCCAAACCACTCTTTCCTGAAGAATAACAACGAAATTTTTCAAATCGAATAATCCGATCTCCTGGTTTGAAAAATAAACCACTTGAAGACAGTTGAATACAATCACTTTCAACTGTCTTTTTCGGCTGAAGATTTATATCAAGCTATATCTTTAACATCTTATTCGCTTTGCCCCCGAATCAGTTGAGCTTGGTGCGTGTCCATTCGGTTGATTTGCCCAGCCATCGGATTCCCACCACATAACCTTTCAGGTAAAGCGTGTTTGAATCATTTTTAAACCAGGCGTAGCAATCGTAGGTTTTGCCCGACTTGGGATCGTAAATTCGTCCGCCCTGCCATTCCTTGTCGCTGGTATCGTAGGTCAGGCTGTTTAATATCTGAAGTCCAACAATGGAGCGGTTGCGCAAAGCCGGATCCGGATTTTCATCATCTTTAGGAGGCTGGCCATTGTCATATTTCTCCGGAATCATATACACAATGGTTCCCGTGAACACGCCATTTTCTTCAACCACTTCTATTTTCGAAGTCTTTTCATCATTCCACCAAATTCCGGTGATATCGGAGGCTTTCTGTGCCGAAACAGTATTCAGCCCCAGCCCAAACAGCAAAAGAAACAGGATTTTTTTCATCGTATCAGGATTAGTCATCAAACATAGCGCTTGCCGTTCTGTTGAATTGCAGGCAGCCTAAAGGTAAAGAAATCAATGAATAATCCTTCACTCCAATGAAAACATCAGGCATCGTAACACAAAAAGGAGATGTAGTCCACCACCATTGCTGCCGGCTGTACTTCCCCGGAATTTCCTCTGCGCAGCAAGGCAATTCCAGGCCGCTGCGCCACCTGACGGGTATATTCAATCAAGGTCATAATGGGGCCATAGCCACAGGCCGACACCTGGTGTTTCTGCACCACATCAAATACGTTCTGACTATTCAAGCTTAAAATCTGATCGATTACCAGCTGATCCTTCTCATACCCCTTGCTTGGCGATTCGTGGTGCGAAAAATCAGAAGAAGCGATAAGCAGAATACGCTCACCGGTTTGCAGGGCAGCCTGCTTGATTTTGGAAGCCAGCGACACCGCGCTGGGGACGGTTTGCTTATTCATGGTAATCATGACCACCGCAAAAGGATGCTCGGCATACAACTGCAAGAAAGGCAATTGCACTTCACCCGAATGCTCGAGCGAATGCGCCCGGTTGTTGGGTTCAATATCCAGGGCCTCCATAAAAGCCTGGTCGGTATCCACCGTGCCCAAAGGCGTTTCCCATTGGGTGTAGCTGCTGGTGTTGTACCAACCCGATCCGTAGCCGGTGTGGTTGGGATTTACCACCACAATGGTATCGAAATGCTGCTGACTTTGCTTGAGAATATCGTAGAAATGAATGGCCTCGTAACCGGAGTAAGCATAGCCTGCATGCGGAACAATGCCGCCGAGCAGGGTTTTCTGAGCCAGAGCTTTGTTGATGCTTGCCTTTTCAGCCTGGTAAACATTCTGGATCAGTTGCTTTAAGGCCACCTCGTTGTCGGGGTAGAAACTTCCGGTAAAAATGGGGTTACGAATCGACGTGTTCATAGAGATGCTGTTTAATGACGTTGGTTTTACAGTGCTGACAATTTCCACTGGCATCAATCCCGCTCGGATGAACCTGGTAGGCATTGCGCTCAATCAGCTTGTTGTTGCAATGCGGGCAAAACGTATCGCCATGATCACCGACAAACAAATTGCCCAGGTAAACGTGATGAAGCACATTTTTAGCCAGATCATACATCCGGAACAAGGTTTTGGCTGGCGTTGGTTCCAGTCGCAAACGGTAGCCGGGGAAATACCTGGAAAGATGAAGAACCGTTGAGTTCCCAGTCTCATCGGCAATCCATTGACACAGTTGTTCAAACTCCTGCAAATCATCATTCAGTCCCGGAATAACCAGGGTCGTCAGTTCCAGATGACTGTCTGATCGTGCAATCTGTTTGATCGTACGTAACACCGGACTCAGCCTGCCCTGGCAATGCATCCGGTAAAAAAGCTTGTTAAAGGCCTTCAAATCAATATTGAAAGCATCCATCATTCCCATCAAGCTGCTCAAAGGTTCGGGGTTGATGTAACCATTGCTGATCATCGCGGTGTGCAAGCCTTCCTGCTTGGCATTAACTGCTGCACTCAGCATAAATTCATAATTCACCGTGGGCTCATTGTAGGTAAACGCCAGGCCAATGTTATGCGGCGTTCGTTTAGCCAGCTCTACCAGCTCTACGGGCGAAAACTCATGCAGGGGTTGGCGGTCTGTTACCCCGCCCTGGGTCAGGCTGTGATTCTGGCAAAACGGGCAGCGCAAATTGCATCCGGCCGTTCCGACCGACAAAATTTTATGCCCCGGAAAAAAGTGATACAAAGGCTTCTTTTCCACCGGATCCAGGTTCATCGCCTCCACCTTACCATACACTTTGGACAACAACACCCCGCCGTGGTTCATGCGAACCAGGCAATCGCCATAGGCACCGGGCTTAATCCGGCAGTTATGCGGGCACAAGTGACATTGCACCTGGTGGTTCTTCAATGCGGTATAGTAAAGCGCTTCGTGCATGTTTTTTTTGCTTTTAATACGGGGCAGACAGCCGTTTTCAAAGCCCTGTAATCTTCTATACGCAAACCTTCGATAAAAGGTATCTTAATCCAAAAATCAGAAAAGATGAAGAACATCTTTTTTTATACCAATTCCTTGTAATATATTTCCACCATAAATTACCTATACAGTCAGGAACTGTACAATTTAAAATACATGAAGCGAATTAATCTGAAAACAAACGCGATCCTGTTAACTATTATAGCGATGTTTGTGGCTATGAATAGTAACAGTCAGAATCAGAAAACCCGGGAAGATATCCCCGAAAAGTACCAATGGAATTTGACCGATTTATATGAATCGGATGAAGCCTGGCGGGAGGCCGTAGAGAATTTAACAGACAAACTCGATGAAGTTGAAAAGTTCAAAGGCACATTGACCCAATCCGCCGATCACCTGCTGAAAGCCATGGAATTCAACAGCCTGCTTTCCAAAGAAGCTTCCAAAATTTACCTGTACGCCGGCATGAACTCCGACCTGGACACCCGCAACATGAAATACAACGGCATGAAACAAGAGCTGCAATCTTTGTTTTCCAACTTTGGAGCCAAAGCCGCTTTTATTGAGCCGGAAATTCTGTCTGCCGACTGGGCAACCATCAAAGACTTTATTAAAGAAGAGCCAAAGCTGGCCGTCTACCGCATGCCGCTGGAAAACATGTTCCGCACCAAAGCCCACTCCCTGAGTGAAAAAGAAGAGCGTATCATGGCCCTTTCCGGTATGGTAGGCTCCGTACCTCAGGCGGTTTACGGAACTTTTTCCAATGCCGAGATGCCCAAACCCGAAGTTACGCTGACGGATGGCTCGAAACTTAAGGTTGGAAGCGCCGAATATGGCCGCTACCGGGCATCAGCCAACCGCGCCGACCGCGAAATTGTGTTCGAAGCCTACTGGAACAACTATGCGAAATTTCGGGCGACCTATGGCGAAATGCTTTACGGCAACGTGAAAGCCGACATTTTCCATGCCCGCGCCCGTCATTACAACTCGTCGCTTGAAGCTTCGCTTTACCCCAATAACATTCCGGTGGAAGTGTACCATTCGCTGGTGGACAACGTGAACGAAAACCTGCCTGCTTTTCACCGCTACCTCAACATTAAAAAGCGCATGATGGGGGTTGATACCTTGAAGTATCTCGACTTGTACGCTCCGGTGGTGAAAGATGTTGACCTGACCTACGACTACGACGAAGCAACAGCCCTTATTCTGGATGCGCTGAAACCGCTGGGAAAAGAGTATGTGAACACCGTTAAGCAAGCGGTTGATGAGCGCTGGATTGATGTGTACCCCACCGAAGGCAAACGCTCCGGAGCTTACTCCAACGGCGCCTTCTACGATGGTCACCCCTTCATTTTGCTCAACTACAACGATCTTTACGACGATGTAAGCACCCTGGCACACGAGCTGGGTCACACCATGCAAAGTTACCTTTCGAACAAAAGCCAGCCCTACCCAACGGCCGACTACGTAACTTTTGTGGCCGAAGTAGCTTCTACCTTCAACGAAGTATTGCTTTTTGAATACATGATGAATAAGGTGGAAGATGACGATGTACGCTTGTCGTTGCTGATGGAGTGGCTCGACCGTTTCAAAGGCACCTTGTTCCGTCAAACCCAGTTTGCCGAGTTCGAACTGAAGATTCACGAAGAAGCTGAAAAAGGCAAACCGCTGACCGGTGATGAGTTCTCCGAAATTTACACCGACATTGTTAATCGCTACTACGGACACGACAAAGGCGTTTGCTACGTGGATGACTACATCAACATGGAGTGGGCCTACATCCCTCACTTCTATTACAACTTTTACGTGTACCAATACAGCACCTCGTTTACAGCCTCCATTTCGCTGGCCGAAAAAGTGATGAGCGGCGACAAACAGGCCTTGAAAAACTACATCGATTTCCTCTCTGCCGGTGGATCCGACTACCCCATTCCGCTGCTGAAAAACGCAGGCGTGGATATGACCAGCTCTGAACCATTCGACAAAGCCATTGCCTCGATGAACAAGGTGATGGATGAAATTGAAAAGATACTGGACAAGAAGGAGAAAGAGTAACCATGTTACTGATTGTCCGTTTATAAACCAGCTTCCCGCAAGGGAAACTGGTTTTTTATTGACTCCTTTCCCTGGCTTACCCGGGAACTTTCATTCGATGAATAACTCATAAAAATCTCCAACCAATGACTCCTGAAAAAGACTACATCGCCATCAACCGCGAATCGTGGAACAACAAAACAGCCACGCATCTCCAGTCCGATTTCTATGATCTGAAAGGCTTTCTGGCAGGCAAAACATCCTTAAAGTCCATTGAACTGGAACTTTTGGGTGATGTGCGCGGAAAGAGTATCCTCCACCTGCAATGTCATTTCGGACAGGACAGCCTTTCATTGGGGCGCATGGGAGCCCGGGTAACCGGCGTTGACCTTTCGGACCGGGCCATTGAGCAAGCCCGCCAGCTGGCCGAAAAAACGCAGATTGAGGCCAAATTCATTTGTTGTGACCTTTATGACTTGCCCCGGCATCTGGATGAAAAGTTTGATGTGGTGTTTACCAGCTATGGCACCATTGGCTGGCTGCCGGACCTGGATCGCTGGGCCCGGCTTATTGCCAGCTACCTAAAGCCAAACGGCCAGTTTATCTTTGCTGAATTCCACCCGGTGGTCTGGATGTTCGACGACCAGTTTCGGCAAATTGCCTACAACTATTTCAATTCCGGAGCCATTGTAGAAACGGAATCAGGCACCTACGCCGACCGGGATGCACCCATCAGCCAGGAGTTTGTTTGCTGGAACCACAGCCTGGGTGAAGTCATCACCAGTTTGATTGAAAACAAGCTTGTGCTAAACACGTTCAACGAGTTTGATTATTCGCCCTACAACTGTTTTAACAACACCCTGGAAGCGGAGCCGGGCAAATTCCGAATCCAACACCTTGGCAATAAGCTGCCCATGGTTTATGCCCTAAAAGCGAGCTTAAAAAAAGTAACAACAACAGCGCGATAAAGCTGTTGTCCTACAAAAACACTAATTTTGCATTACAAATTCAAAACCTTCGACATGAACAAATTATTCGCTATTGTTTGTCTGGCAATTCTCGCAACTGCGATGGCCTGTACCTCAACCAGTGAGCCGGCTAACAAGCCTGCCCGCGTGATTATGGGTTATTACTTTGCAGGAGAAGATGCACAGATTGAAAAACTTCCGCTGAACAAGTTAACGCACATCATCTTTTCGTTTACCGAAGTATTGGACGGTGAGATGAAATTTCCAACGGCATTCAGCGCGGATCAACTTCACCGCCTGGTCGCCCAAAAAGAGAACTATCCCGGACTGAAAGTGATGGTTGCCTGCGGTGGCTGGGTTGGCAGTAAAGGATTTTCGGAAATGGCTGCAACTCCTGAATCGCGCAAAAAATTTGTGGATAGCACCGTTGACTTCATTAACACATTCAAAATTGACGGAATCGACCTTGACTGGGAGTATCCGGCTTTGCCAGGAGATAACAACCCTTATGGCCCGGAAGATACGCCCAACTTTACTTCGCTGGTTAAAGAGCTTCGCGAAGCGATGGATAACATCGATGAAGATTTAATCCTGTCGTTTGCCTCAGCCGGATGGGCCAAGTACTACGACCATATTGAGACCCTTGAGGTGATGAAGTATGTGGATTACATGAACATCATGACTTACGACCTGACTACCGGAGCCAATCCGTTTACTGGTCACCACACCAACCTGGGACTGATTACGAAAGAAGACCTGGAAGGAACACCAATGATGGAGGCTTACAAAGCCGATCCGGATTTTGATGTTGAAAACTGGACGCCTCGTTCTACGGAGTTCATTGTTGACTATTGCATTGATCTTGGCATTGAGCCTTCAAAAATTGTGCTGGGAGCTGCTTTCTACGGACGCGGATGGAAAGGTGTTCCACCGGAAAACAATGGTCTTTATCAACCCAACCAGGGAATTTTCATCAACTGGGCTTCCTACTCGCTTATGCGCGACAAGTACGAAAACAAGAATGGCTACGTTCGCCATTGGGACCCGGTAGCCAAAGCGCCTTACCTGTACAGTGCGAAAGACAGTATTTTCTTTTCGTACGACGACAGCACTTCGCTGAAAATGAAGAGCCGCTATGCAATCGACAAAAACCTGGGCGGAATCATGTTCTGGCACCTGGGTGACGATACCACCGAAGAAAACAGCTTGCTAGATGCCATTTATGAGGAAATGACACGCTAAAACAAGCACTGAAAATAAAGAGAAAGGCTGTCTCAAAGTAATTTTGGGACAGCCTTTTTTTATGGCTAAACTGACCAGCTTTTCCAAAGTTTAGGTAGGTACTTTGGAAAAGTTAAGAAAACGTTCCACGCCCAAAAGCTTATCAGCCAAATGATAGCAGAATCAACGATTTCGGTCCGATCCGCCACTATTTCCATGCAGTCCGACACAATTTCGATGCAATCCGCCATGATTTCGGTCCAGTCCGATGATATTTCCGTCCGATCCGCAAGCATTTCGGAACAATCCGACGGTATTTCGGTGTAGTCCGAGAGTATTTCCCTGCCCTCCGCAAGCGTTTCGTAACCATCCGTAGCAAATGCGCTCCAATGAGCCGTTCTTTCGTGGCAAACCTACTGCCTGCTCATCTTCCCAGTGAAACACAAAACCCAGAGCCCCTGATTAAAGGCTGAGTTCCCTCATTTTTGCTGTCTTTTGCATCCCGTAGATGACAAACCCGACTCCAATGATGATGTAGGGAATACTCAAAAGTTGTCCCATATCTAATTTCATATCCTCCTCAAATGCCACTTGCCTTTCTTTGATAAATTCGACAAAAAACCTGGCAATAAAGACTAACAACAAGGTGAAACCAAAGAAAAATCCATTTCTCAGATAGGCTCTTTTCGTTTTATACAAGGTGAATGTTATGCCGAAAATCAAAAAATAAATCAATGCTTCATAGAGCTGTGCTGGATGTCTTGGAATTTGATCCACCCGTTCGAAGATAAAACCCCAGGATGCAAAAGTTGGCCGGCCAATAATTTCTGAGTTCATCAGGTTCGCCAGTCGAATAAAGCCAGCTCCCAGGCCGGCAACAACAGCAATCAAATCCAGTGTATCAATGATGGCGTGTTTTGTTTTTCGGGAATAAAAAATTATGGCAACAATTAGACCTAAAGTACCTCCGTGGCTGGCAAGCCCCTGATAGCCCGTAAACTTAACGCCACCATTTTCCAGAAATTTGATTGGAAGAATCATTTCAATAGGGTGGGATAAATAGTATTCAGGCTCATAAAAGAGACAATGCCCCAACCTGGCCCCTACCAGAATACCGATAAAGCCATAGGTTGAAAGTATTTGCAGCTTGTCATTCGAGAGCTTCTCCTGCTTAAATATCCAGCTAAGCACATAAAGACTCAGAAAAAGTCCACTCACAAATAACAGTGAATAATAACGAATTGAGATCCCTAAAACCTTAATGATCTCCGGGTCTGGATTCCAATGAATGTAGTTCAATAGCATCATTCAGTTTCCTATATTAGCAGGCCTCATTTAGCTTCGCGCTCGCAGAGTTGCTGTAGCAGCAAATAATTAGTTGAAAAAATACAGATTTTGCGGGGTAAAGTTGATCGGGAAGCTTTTTCATTGGTTTTCGTTTTAAGGGTGTTAGCAAGTCGATTAGCGTTTCTAAAAATAGGAATTTATTGTTTCATGTTTGGCACGTTTACCCAACAAATCAACCGCCCTTATATTAAGATGGCTCAACGCTATCTTACGTCAAGCCATCTTAATGGAGGCCAAGGGGAGTATCCTATTCATTAATTTCTTCCTTCATTTGAAGTTCCAGACCAAGCTGCATCATCATTCCCAGTTCATCCATAACTTCCCATTCTTCAACAATCTTTCCGTCCACCAATCGGAAAACCGTAAAGATATCTACCTCAACCTTTTTCCCGGTAGCAGGCAGGCCTTCCATATCCCCCTTATGAACTGCCTCCAGCCTTACACGACTCATCACCCAATCGTCTTCAGCAATTAATTGATTAATCGTGAGGTGGGAATCATGCATTGCTGAAAGATAACTCTGGTACACCTCCTTGTACTCTTCCAGTCCATTCATCTCCATGGACGTTCCATGATAAACCACATGGGGAGATTGTAACTCTTCTAAAATCTCAGCATGTCGTTCATTCCATTTCCCATCCCAATACCGCTGAATAATTTGCTTATTCTGCTCCTCAATGTTCTGTTTAAGCTTAAAGGCGTCAAGCTCAGTCCTCGCTGTTTTATCATGGCATGAAGTACCGAATAATAAAACACATGCTAAAAACAAAAAAACGATATTTTTCATGACTGTTAATTTTTGGTCCAATATTAAATTTACGAAATAAGCACCTCACACACAAGAATCTAAGCTTGAAAGACAATGCGCCCTGACAAACAGTTGTCAAAAGGAAAAGCGGCCCCATAACGGTTCAGAAACCGAAAAAAGGCCAGTCCGTGCACATGAACTCATGAGTCGATGTACTTAGGGCACTTTTTTTACCTTTGCACCAAAACACAAACATGTCAAAAGTCAATTGGAAACCGGGAACCATGGTGTACCCCCTCCCCGCGGTGTTGGTTAGCTGTGGTGTTACCCCCGACGAATACAACCTGATTACCATTGCCTGGACTGGAACCATTTGCAGCGATCCGCCCATGTGCTATATTTCGGTTCGGCCCAACCGCCATTCCTACGAAATCATCAAACGCACCGGCGAGTACGTGATCAACCTGACCACCGAGAAGCTGGCGCGGGCAACCGACTGGTGCGGGGTTCGTTCGGGCCGCAAGTTCGACAAGTGGAAAGAAATGGGACTGACTCCGGCTCCGGCAAGTGTCATCCAAACCCCCGTTATAGAAGAAGCCCCCATCAGCATTGAATGCCGGGTGAAAGAAATTGTTCCACTCGGTACCCACGACATGTTTATTTCCGAAGTGGTGAATGTCATGGCCGATGAGCAATACCTCGACTCTGAAACCGGAGCATTTAGCCTGAAGAAAGCCGACCCGATTTGTTACTCACACGGGCATTATTTTAAGCTCGGCGATCCGATAGGCAAGTTTGGCTGGTCGGTTGAAAAGAAGAAGCGCAAGAAGAAACGAAAATAAGGATGAACTATTTTTAAAGTTTTCTGTAATATTCTGTTACAACTTACAACACATCCTACAAACAATTTACTGAAAACTTAAAAACGAATAACAATGAAAAACAATTACAGGGTGTTAACCACCCTCTTAGTCTTATTGATTATGATGACAACGCAAGCAGAGAACAGCGAAAATCCGCTACTGAAACCTTTCCAGGATATCCATCAAACCGCCCCCTTTGGCGAAATTAAAAACGAGCATTTTTTACCCGCTTTCAAAGCCGCCATTGAAGAAGCACGGGCCGAGGTTAATGCCATTATCAACAACCCCGAACCCGCATCATTTGAGAATACGATTGTAGCCATGACCAAATCCGGTGATCGTTTGTCAACCATTCGCAAAATCTTTTTCAACCTGAACTCGGCTGAAACCAATGAGGAGATTCAGAAGATTGCCCAGGAAGTGGCTCCGATGCTTTCTGAATTCGGAAACGATATTTCGTTGAACCCCGATTTGTTTGCCCGCGTAAAAGCCGTTTACGAGCAAAAAGACCAGCTGAATCTGAATCCGGAGCAGGCTACCCTGCTCGAAAACTCCTACCTGGGATTTGTTCGCAGCGGAGCAAACCTGAACGATGCCGACAAGGCCCGCTACCGCGAAATTACCGGCGAGCTTTCAAAATTAAGCCTGAAGTTTTCAGAGAATGTGCTGGCCGAAACCAATGCCTTTGAAATGCACATCACCAACGAAGACGAGCTGGCCGGACTTCCGGATTTTGCCAAAGAAGCTGCTGCCCACACGGCCCAGTCAAAAGGCAAAGAAGGCTGGATTTTTACCCTGCAGTACCCCAGCTACATCCCTTTTATGAAATACGCCGACAACCGCGCATTGAGGGAGAAAATGTACCGGGCTTTCTCGACTAAAGGCAACCAGGGCAACGAGTACGACAACAACGAAATCATTCATACCCTTGTCAACCTGAAGCTGGAAAAAGCCAAATTACTGGGCTACCAGTCGCATGCCGACTACACGCTGAAACGCCGCATGGCCGAAACGCCCGAGCGCGTAATGGAATTCCTGGATGATTTACACCAGGCATCGCGGCCGGCTGCCGAGAAAGACTTTGCCGAGGTGGTTGAGTTTGCCCGTTCCGAAGGCTTTGAAGGCGATCTGCAACGCTGGGACTGGGGCTATTATTCAGAAAAACTGAAAAAGGCCCGCTATGGATTCAACGAAGAAGAGGTCAAACCTTACTTCAAACTTGAAAATGTGATTGATGGGGTATTCGACCTGGCTCAAACCCTGTATGGCCTTGAGCTGAAAGAAAACCAATCGATTCCGGTTTACCATCCGGATGTAAAAGCCTACGAGGTATTTGATGCCGACGGCTCTTTTGTTTCGGTGCTTTACATGGACTTCTTCCCGCGCGACGGCAAACGTTCCGGCGCCTGGATGACCGATTTCCGCGGGCAATGGCTGGAAGATGGAAAAGACATCCGCCCCCATGTCAGCATAGTGACCAACTTTACCAAGCCTACCGACACCAAACCATCGCTGCTTACCTTTGATGAGGTAACCACCTTTTTGCACGAGTTTGGGCACGGATTGCACGGCATGCTGAGCCAGTGCCAGTACGAAAGCACCTCGGGAACCAACGTCTTCTGGGACTTTGTGGAGTTGCCATCGCAAATTCATGAAAACTGGGCCTACGAAAAAGAATGGCTCGACCGCTTTGCCGTTCATTACGAAACCGGCGAGAAAATTCCTGCCGATTTGATTGAGAAGATTGTCGCTGCCAAAAACTTCCAGTCGGGCTACATGTCTGAACGCCAACTAAGCTTTGGCATGCTCGATATGGCTTACCATACCATTACTTCGCCGCTAACACAGGAAGTGGCCGAAGTGGAAACAAAAGCCATGACACCAACCGAACTATTCCCTGTTGTTGAAGGAAGTCTGATGAGTACCTCGTTTAGCCACATTTTTGCCGGAGGCTACTCGGCCGGCTACTACAGCTACAAATGGGCTGAAGTGCTGGATGCCGATGCTTTTGCGGCTTTCAAGGAACATGGCATTTTTGATCGGGAAACAGCCAAGGCTTTCCGCACCAACATCCTTGAAAAAGGCGGTAGCGAAAACCCAATGGAATTGTATGTTCGTTTCCGCGGACAAGAGCCAACCGTAGACGCCTTGCTTGAGCGCAGCGGACTAAAAAACTAACTTGCACCAAGTGGCAAGCACAAAGCCTGGACATTCATTTGTTCAGGCTTTTTTGGGCTCAAACTGGTCGTTTCTTTCCCCATTCTGAATGGAAAACAAAAGCAGCAACTCGCTATTTACAAATTTTTTAGAAAGTTCAATCAACATTTAAAAGCACTTGCCTGTTGTGTGCTTAAATGACCTAACAAGAAGATTTGTAATCAAGCATTTAAACCACACAAACGATGAAAAGACAAAACTTACCGGCTGTTTTTGCGCTCAGCATGATCTTCAGCCTGCTTACTTTAGCTGGACAGGCTAAGCCCGAAACCAAAACCGAAGCCGACACCTTGCAAGTCCCTCAAAATGTCAAAGTGATTCTTAACAATTCCTGCTTTGGCTGCCACAATACCGACTCGCGAAACGATGACGCCAAAGAAGAGCTTGACCTGAAAACCTGGCACCAACTCACCGGTACGAAAAGGCTGCTTGCCTTAAAACACATTCGCGAAACCATTGAGGAAAATGAGATGCCTCCTAAAAAGTTTCTGCAGCACAAGCCGGAAAAGGCACTGAGTGCCGAGCAAAAGAAACTGTTGATTGACTGGGTGAAGCAGGAAAGTACCGCTTTATTGAAAAAGTAGGTTTTAACGTCAAAAAAAACATCTATGCGAACTGCTTTTCGTTTGCTGATCCTACTATTTATTGTGGGATTGGTAGTCATCCAGTTTTTTCAACCCGAGAAAAATACCGCAACTGACAGTCCCGACCATCTGTTTAAGCAAGTAGATGTGCCCGATGATGTTTCGGCCTTGCTCAAGCAGGCTTGTCTCGACTGTCATTCCAACCAAACCCAATACCTGTGGTACCACCAGATCGCGCCGGTTTCGTGGTTCATTAACGACCATATTGTTGAAGGGAAGGAAGAACTGAATCTTTCCAACTGGGGGAACATGGAAATTTTAGATCAGATAGCCGCCATGGAAGACATGAGTAAGGAAATCCGAAATGGCAAAATGCCAATCGCCTCTTACAAACTGATGCACCCCAAAGCACGCCTCTCCGAACAAGAAAGCCAACGCCTGATCGAATGGACTTCAAGCTTTAGTGAAAAACTGCTGACCGGAGAATGAGGCAATTGACCAGGGAACGAATTACAATTTACGATTTGGGGAGGAAAGAAAATAGAGAGGCAAAGGGAGAGGAATAGGCAAAGAGAAGGAAATCAACCTACAAGAAATGAAAAAACCGCTTCTGCTCTCAGAAGCGGTGTCAATCTTAAGTATAGACTAGAAACCAGAACCGTTTTAATCCGCTGTTCTAAGACTAAAATTCACCTGGTTTTTCTTGGGACTAATTTGAGCAGCTTCAACCGTTGCTTTTTCGTATGGAATCTCAAGGACATCGGCCGCCTTGTTTTCTTTTCAGCAGCAAAAGAAAAACTGACTATTCCGGCTAATAAAAAGCTTACGATAAGTGCTTTCATCTTGTTGATTTTATATTTTACTCAAATATACCTCAACCCGATTAAGTCTGGATTACATAAAAATTAAAGTTCAATTAAACAGAAAAAGTCCCGGACACAAGGTGCCGGAACTTTTTAATTTACGGGAATTGAAGTCTGCTTAACTTCAATATTGTTAATCTAGTTTAGTCTACAATCACTTCGCCATTGCTGGCGGTATTTAGCGCATCTGACAACCAGGCTGGTTTTCCTATGCCATTGCCAGCTCCTTTGGCTTCCGTATTTTCACCAATTGTCAGCCCATCGGGACCTTTGGCCTGATCACCAATTTCCACAAAGTTGGCATTGGTAATCACAATGTCGCCAGCAGCAATGCGGGCAACCGCATCGGCATCAGCGTAGAAGTAAGAATGGCTTGAGCCATCCACCAACCCGCCAATCACGATGTTGTCAATGTTTTGCTTACCACCTCCTTCTTTAAAGTAGAACGGCTTTTCACCCATACCATAAACGGTCAGGTTTTTTAGCGTGGCGTTGGTCATTGGCGTAGCTTCCGCATTGTCGCCATTGTTTGAGCCTTCGATTCCTGATTTGGTGGAATACAACGACAACCAGTTCTCGCCGGTTCCTGACCAGCCATCGGCAAAGTCAATCCCGTCGTCATCGCTGTATACCGACACCAAGTGAGAAGCATCCACGGTTCCTCCGAAAAACTCAATTCCGTCGTCTTTGCCTTTGTAAGAGACAACATAATCAACAACGGTTCCCGAACCGACTCCGAAGAAAGAAACGCCGTTAAATTGCTTCGTATCGCTGTAGTTGAATCCGGTATATTCTACACGCAGGTAGTTGATTACTCCGGAATTGTCATCGGCCACATTGCCGCCATAAGGCAAGCCTGAAACCTCCGCTCCGGCTGAAGCATCTGATTTGTTGGTTGGTGCTTTTCCGCAAACAACCAGTCCACCCCACGAACCCGGAGTTGGATCATCTGAAGTCATCACCACAGGTGCGTCCGCAGTTCCGTTAATGAAGATTTGAGCATCCTGTGCCACGGCAATGTAAGAGATTTGTCCGCCAATGGCTTCAATCACTGTTCCGGCAGGAATCGTCAATGAAGCACCTGCTTTTACCACCAAGGCTCCGGTTAGTTTATAAGCTGTTCCGGCATCCAGCACAACATCTGTTGTAATGTCACCACTCAAAGCCACTTCGCCTCCGGTTGGCGCATCGCCAAATACTGTAGTCGACTCATTGACCTGATTCAAGGCATCCGGCATCCAGTCTGGTTTTTCAATGCCATTACCCGCTCCGGTAGCCGCCGGGTTTTCGCCAATTGTCAATCCGTCCATTGCTTTGGTTTGCGCACCAACCAGGTCCACAAAACGAGCGTTGGTTACCACCACATCACCAGCTGCAATACGGGCCGCAGCATCAGCGTCGTCACCATCGGCATAAAACATGGATTGTTCCTTGCTGGCTACCAAGCCTCCAATTACCAGGTTGTCAATCATTACCTGTCCGGCACCTTCTTTCAGGTAGAAAGGCTTTTCGCCCATGCCATAAACAGTCAGGTTTCTCAAGGTTGCGTTGGTCATTGGTGTTGCAGCACCATTGTCGCCGTTGTTTGATCCTTCAATTCCTGATTTGGTTGAGTTCAGAGCGACCCAGTATTCACCGGTTCCTGACCAGCCATCAGCAAAGTCGATACCATCATCATCACTTCCTACAGATACCAGGTGAGAGGCATTCACCGTTCCACCAAAGAACTCAATACCATCATCCTTACCCATGTAAGAAACGACGTAATCAACCTCGGTTCCGTATCCTACGCCGAAGAAAGAAACACCGTTGAACTGCTTGGTGTCGCTGTAGTTGAATCCGGTGTATTCGACACGCAGGTAGTTAATTACTCCGGAGTTGTCATCGGCCACATTGCCACCATAAGGCAAGCCCGAAACTTCCGCTCCGGCCGAAGCGTCCGATTTGTTGGTTGGCGCTTTTCCGCAAACAACCAAACCACCCCATGATCCGGGTGTTTTGTCGCTTGAAGTCATCACCACCGGTGCACTGGCCGTACCGTTAATAAAGATTTTGGCATCCTGTGCCACAGCAATGTAGGAGATTTGTCCACCTACTGCTTCAATCACCGTTCCGGCAGGAATCGTCAAAGAACCCCCAGCTTTTACAATCAAGGCTCCGGTCAGGCTATACTTGGTGTTAGCATCCAAAACCATATCCGTTGTTACCTCTCCTTCCAGATTCGAATTTTCTTCAGGAACCTCTGGGGTCGGATTGTCTTCATTACATCCGGCAAAGCCCAGCAATACGATAGCAAACAATACGAAAAGTAATTTTTTCATGTTTTAAAAATTTAATTCGTGTAATCGATTCAATTCATTTTAAAATTTATAAGACAGTCCTACACTGAATTTCACTCCTTGCTTGTAGGATCTGATCAGGTGATCGGCAGAGGCATTTTCCTGCACCCGGTCGATGTCACCATTGAGCATATTTTTGGCTGAGAAATTCACGCCCAGCTTATTGAAAGATGCTTTCAACACATAGTCAAGCGTGTGGACACGCTTGTCGACCTGGTTGCCGAAAGAGGAAAAGCCAATCAGGTAAAGGCGGTCGGAAACATAGCCATACACCAGCGAAGAGCTTAGCGCGTTTTTACCTTCGCCCCAGGTGCGTTTATAGCCCAGGCTGGCATTGGCCATTAAAGGCGCAGCCCCCTGCAAGACATCCTTATCCTGGTTGAAATTGATATTGATCAGGGAGTTTCCGTTCTGATCTTTCGTTTCTTCCCGAACTTTAGCCCCATCCAACTCCTGACTGGTTTCCATCAGCGTCAGGTTGGCCGAGGCAAACAGTTTCTGATAGTCAGTTCCTGTTGTTTGGGTCCACAAATCTTTTTTCACTTCCAGCTCGGCGCCATACAAATAGGCATAGTCGCCCGTATTGGCATAGGTAAAATCGTTGGAAGCCGAGGCCATCACCACCCGGTTCATCGGGTCGGTAATGTATTTTCCGAAAGCGGCTACCGACACCAGTTCGCCACTGTTCGGGAACCATTCCCACTTCAGGTCGCCATTGTACACTTTGGAAGGATACAGGTAAGGGTTACCCACCGTGGTTTCGGTAATTCCTTCAAATAGAAACAGGGCCATTTCGGTAAACTGAGGCAAGACATACGTGTTACTGGCCGCCAGACGTAAATTGCTTTTCTCGTTCAGAGCATAGCGCAACGACAAGCTTGGTAAAACTTCCAGTTCGTTGAAGTTGCCGGTTCCGCCATCCGTATCCAGCGCAGTTACAAAATCGACTTGTTGGTTGACATTCTCCACCCGAAGGCCCAGAACTCCCAATAGTTTTGGTGACAGCTGGTACTCCAGCGACGCAAAGCCTGCATTGATCAGCTGTGTTCCCTCGTAAGTTGAAGGGCGAATGGTGTTTCCAAAGAAGGTTTTCAGGTAAAAGCCATAGCCATCAGGGCGCTGCAGGTTGGCAGCATTCAGAAAAGCGTCCACGTCCATCACGTCAACATAAACATGGTATCCGCCCGGAGGTGGGTTGAAAATGTTCCGGTTTCGGTAAATGTCGTGGTTAAACTGAGTGGCTTCAAACTGACGCTCTTTGTACTTTCCGGAGTAGCCCAGGGTTAGTTTTCCGCGGAAATCATCGGTTCCAATTCCTTCGCCAAACCGGTAAGCCGTGCTCCAGTTCAGGGCATATTCATTTTCGTTGAAGTCGTGGAAATAACGAAAGTTGTCCGACTCATTGTCATCCGTAAAATAAGCGCGACCATCCCTTAGCCCGTTCAGGGAAAGGTGACGACGGTCGGGCGTAATGTTATGTACTTTGTTGTAAGAGAGGCCCCAGTTCATGGTCACCTGCGGGTTCAGTTCGTGCTCACCCAACAGCTGATTCACCCAAATGGTGGTTCGCTCAAACTCCGAGCGGCGAATCAGCGCGCTGTCTTCAGCCAGGTCTTTGACAAATCCACGCAGGTTTTTCAAGTCCTGATTCGACGAATTCAGCAACATGGTATTGAAATAGTAATCCGACTGCTTGTGTTCCAGGTTCAGGTTAACCATACCTGTAGTCTGCGTTTCATAGGCATACTGCTCGCCTTGCAGGTCTTTGCGCACATCGTCACTCCCATTAATCCGCCGCTGCATCAAGTCGCTGTAGCTGTATTCATTATCGAAAGACGCCGTAAAAAAGGCATTCAGTCTCGAATCGGCCACTTCAAACGATTTGCCGCCGGAAAGGCCGATTCCCAGGTTCGGGATGGCTGTTTTCTCCACCGGGTTCCAGGAGTTGCCGAAGTCATAAGCATCTAAAGAAGGCGTTGGCTGGAAATTGTCGAAACCCGAAAAGCCCGGCCCATCTTGCAGGTAGAAATGATCCACGCCCGGCACGCTGCTGTTTACGCCGGACTTAAGGGCCAGCTCAAAAAAAGGATCGCCGGTAAATTTCTTCGAAACAATGTCGATATTGGCCCCCGCAAAATCGCCATACAAGGCACTGGTAGCTACTTTTTCCACTCCAATGAACCCAATCACATCCGAAGAGAAAAGTCCCAGGTCAATGTTCTTGGTCTCGGCATTGTTGGATGGGAAAGGCAAGCCATTCAGGGTAGTGGCATTGTAGCGGTCGCCCAGCCCGCGAATGTTCAGGCTTTTACTGCCTTCCTGCTTGCTCACCCCGGTAATTTTTGTGGCGGCAGCAGCGGCATCTGAAACTCCCTGCGTCGAAAGCTGCTGAGCCCCAATAGACTCCTTCATAATGGCAGCCTCCTTCTGATCCATCAGCAACATGGTTTCCGACTCGCGGTTGGCCTTAGCCACCACTTTTACATCCTCAATCTGTACTGTTGATTCGCCCAAAACAAAGGGCAGATCGACGATTTGATCCTCCACAACAGTAACATCTTCGAGCGTTTTCGTTTCATACGAAATAAACGAGCAACGCACCGTGTACTTTCCGGCGGGCACTTGCTCCAACCGGTAGTTCCCATCAAAATCGGTAATGGTTCCCAAGCTGGTTCCTTCCAGAAAGATGGTGGCGCCAATCAGTGTTTCTTTGGTTTTTGCATCGACAACCGTTCCCACAAGGGATCCAGTTTTAGCTGATGCCAGCTGTGAAAAGTTTGCCAACAGGCAAACGAAAAGTAATTTTTTAAGTCCCATAAATTTGTAATCAATTATCCAATCTGCTCAACCACTGGGGTTGATTCCTGCCGATGGACACAAGCTGTTGCTGGTTTACAAAAGGTTGGCTGATGCCAATTCGGGCTTTAGCAGGTCACCCAAATTCGATGTTCAAAATCACCTTTTACAAACATGCCACTGCGTGTCCAATCGCATTTGTTTTCACAGGCGAATTACGAGGAATTAGATTACAACTTGATTACAGTTTTTATACGGTTAAATTACATCTGGATAACAAAAGGGAAAAGGAACAGGCAGAGGCAGAGGCGAAGGGAAAACGCGGGGACAGGCCGAGGCAGAGGCACAGGCGAAGGAAAAGACGCAGGCAAAGAGATAGGAATCGGAGACGGTTGAAGCTCAGAAACAGGCTAATGCAGGAACGGATGAAGCATGGATTCCGTATCTTGCGTGGTCGGGAACGGATGGTTGGTACATGTTGTCTTTACGGATTTCGGGGAGCGTTCCTGTCCGAAGGACACGGAACTGCGAAACGAGAATCCGCAGTTGGCATACCACCGAACCCCGCCCTGCAATATGTACTGTGTTAGCGGTTGTTTTTTCATCTTTTGAAGGTAAAAGTTAATCCTGCTTTTAGAAAATCATATTTGTCAATATTCTCATAGCCAAACTCAATACCTACTAGTTTCTTATAAACAAAACTTTTAATAAAAGCTGAGTATGTAAAATAGTCGAAATAATATCCAGTTGTTAATCCCGCATATAATTTTTGATAAATAAAAATATTACTCAGCCCAAGCTCAAGTCCAATATTATTTTCGTTATTCAGGTCATGATAACCAAGTTTCAATTTGGCTATGATGCCAGTATTTTTAATAAATGTTTCTGCCGAGATATTAAAATTGATAAAGTCAAAATCCCTTGTTGGATAGTTATATTTATAAAATTCAACCGCTAGTAAAGATAAATATCTAGGATATTTCCATCCAGCGCTGATTCCATAAGAATAGTCTTTATTAAAGTCTGTGTTCCCTTGTAGTTTAAATACGAAGTCTTCTGAAAAATCTTCAAAATGTATTAAAGGTCTTTCGTCATAGCCATTACTTATTTGTAGTCCAAATGTTGAGCTAATAAAGTCATGTTGAACACCTATTGTCAACCACTTTGTGTTATAAATATCCAGTCGATTCATTACTCCCGAAAGCATTTCATTAACGTCCGTTGAATCTTTACCTTCAATTTTTTGAGCTTTTGTCTCAATTGAAGAAACAATAATCAAGAAACTTAGTATTAATATTTTAAACATTAACGTCTGTTTCATTTTGGTTTTAAAATAACCGCTAACACTTGTATACCCACAGTCTTGTGGATATATTCGCTTTAGCAGGATGTGTTTTAGCTGGTTAAAACGCTGATTGTGTGCGGTGGGTGTCCGTTGGTTAATACTGTCATTGGTTTTTTCCTTTTTCGATTTCGTCGATTAAGTTATAAAAATTTACAAAATGTATGTACAAATAAGCAGCTTTTTATTTTCGGGTAGTGTTCATTAAACTGTGTCAATTATATTTTGCTATTAGAGTTTTAGTTTGCATCGTTCTCCAAATTTGATAATTAATTCTTGTTTTACTTGCCCCCAGTAAGG